>SLJS01000173.1 GCA_007135015.1 Alcanivorax sp.
CGTCCGGCGAGCCCGGGCCGCCGCTGTTTTCGGGGGAGAACCGAGGGCCATGCGAAGAACGGGAAACAACCACAAGCACACTCGCCGCCGCAACCTGCACCGCCGGCAGACACGTCACAAGCGGCTCTGGCAGCACCGCCAGCGGGAACAGCGCCGGCTCATCCTGGACCCGGAAACAGACAGTTGAATCAGGATTTTACATTTCCCCGCAATGCCCGACATCCGGCTCCCGGGGCCTGTTGCCGGCATTCCTGGCAACGGTAACCGTCGGAACCGACAAACAGAATTTGCTTGCCGCGGGCATGGAGGATATGAAAAAGTGGAATCGCGCCCCTGATTCACCCTGCCGGGTAATCAAGGGCCGGGCGGCCGGTATGGGGACACGACCGCCTGCCGGCCAAGGGCCTTCACGGCCCCGCCAACGACCACTACAGGAGTCTCTCAGATGAGCGATGATGACCTGGAGCTGGACGCGGACGACCTGCTAACCACCCTTGAGCAGGTGGAGGAAACCCTTTCGGTCATGACCGGGGTGGTCAGTCAGCTGAAGGAACAGGTACAGGCCAGGATCGAGGAGCACGGGGTCATGGAGATGTCCGCCGAAGAGTTCCTCGAGCAGTGCGAGAACAACGACGGAGTGCTCCACTAGCACGGACAACAGCCCGGCCTGCTGACAATGAATCAGAAGACTCCGGCGCCAGGGGCCGTCGGCGGTACTCCTTCCGCACCGGATACGGCAGCAGCGGCCATTGCGTTGTCGACCCTCCCGGGTGCCCCACGGTGAAACAACCGGCCCCGTCAGCGCATCATCGCCAGTGCCAGCCTCTCCGTCAGGAGGATGCCGCAAAAAACCGTGCGGGAGCGCTGCTTGCAGCGCGAAGGGCCCGGGCTCCGGCACAGTGCCGAGTTCCTCACGCTACAAGCAGCGCTCCTGCAAGTAGCATGAGGCCCTTTCGCTCCACCCTCTCAGGGAAGAACCATGCGTGCATTGCGAAGCCTGGTCGCCTTTGTGGTCCCCGCACTGACCGGCATCCTCCTGTTGGTGCTGTTGCTGCCGCTGGGGCGAAGGCGCTCGGCCAACCTCACCATCCCGGTGGTCGCCTTTCTCGGCACGCGGCTCGCCGGCATCCGGTTCCGGGTGCACGGAGACACCTCACTGTTAAAACAGCGGCCTGCCGTGTTCGTGATCAATCACCAGAGCGGCACCGATCCGATCATCGTCGCGGCCCTGCTGCGCCAGGATATCTGTGCCGTGGCGAAAAGGCGCCTGCGCCGCCATCTCCTGCTGGGGCCCCTCCTTGGCCTGGCGGGCACGGTGTTCGTCGACTCCTCGCGAAAGCCGGGGAGCCGGGCCCTGGCGCCTGCCCTGCCCCGACTGAAACAGGGCTACGCAGTGGTCATCGCCCCGGAAGGGCATCGCAGCGACGACGGAACCTTGCAGGCCTTTCGCCCCGGCGCGCTGTGGCTGGCTAGCGAGGCGCGGGTTCCGCTGATTCCGGTGGTCCTGCACAACAGCCGCGATATCCTGCCGGCCCGGGCGTTACTGATGCGGCCGGGCGAGGTACGGGTAACCGTGCTGGCGCCTCTGGATCCTGCATCACTGTCCCTGGAAAAACTGGAGGAACGGTTCCGTGAAACCCTGGCTCATGACCCTGCTGCTCGCGAGCGTTCCAGCGCTGGCGTCGGAGATGGCTGAACCGGAGCGCGAGCGCCTGGACGGGCCAGACCGGATTCACGCACAGATGCGGCTGCCGCTGGGAGCCGGGCAGTTGCTGACGCTGCTGGAGACACCCTGTCATGTACGGCAATGGATGCCCGATCTCGAGGAAATCCGGATTCTCGAGCAACCCGCGCCGGGACAGACGCTGGTCTACATGGCCACCCGCACACCCTGGCCGCTGGCTCCCCGGGACGCCGTAACGCTTTTCCGCCGCGAGAGCGAGGACCCGGTGACGCTGACCATGGAGGCACGCCCCCGGGCGATGCCCGAACGATCCGGGCACGTACGCATTCCCTTTACCGAAGGCCGCTGGCTGCTGCGGCCTGACCACGGCCACACCATGCTAGGCTACGAACAGCGCGTGGACCCCGGCGGGCGCCTGCCCCAGTGGGCCGCTGACCGGGCCGCCGTGGACCGGGTCGCCACCACCATGGAGAACCTGCGTGACTATGTCGAAACCATCCTGGACACCGTCCCGGCCGGGATGCCGGGCGATGCTGCTGCGGATATTGCCTGCCCTGGCGATGCTGATACCGGCTCCGGCGAACGCCGCGATCGGAGCCCCGGACTGTCGGCAGTGGCTGGCGGACCAACAGCGTGCCCTGCAGGATGCGCGCATCCGTGATGCCGGAGCCGTGCCTGTCGAAGGCTTTCCGCACCTGCGCGTGACGCGGTGGCTGAGCACACTGCAGCAGGAAGTCGACACCAGGGCGGCCGCACGGCAATGGGTGCAATCCGCCGCCCGGGAGGCAAAACGGGGCTGGCGCGCCGAACTGACCCGCCTCAGCGGCGAGAAGCATGCCTGGCGCCCGCGACTGGAACACTGTATCGGCCTGCTTGCCGAGCTGACGGAATTCCGCGGTGTGCCGGAAACCGAAGTGCCCGACAACTATGTGTTCTGGAAGCGGGCTCTCGGCGTGTACCCGGTTACCCGCTGGATGGCGCAGCCGTTCATCAACCGCTACCACCGGGACATGACCGCGCGCATGGAAGAGGCCGGGGTGGAACCCGCGGTTCGCTACCTTCCGCCGCGGATCGAGGGCCGGGCGCCGGTCCCGGCGCGTTTTTCCCGCAACCCCCTGGAAGTGCCGGCTCCCGGCGAATACGCCACCCGTGCGCTGTTGCATCACTATGCGCCGGCTCTCGCCCCGGGGGCCGACAACCCGGACAACCGTCCGGGGCGAATCCGCCTGTGGGCCGACCGCCCGGATGTGGATACCGGCGAGACCCCGGCCTATTACTGGTCAAGCTGGACCCGTTTTGAAGGCAGAGCCCTGTTGCAGCTCAACTACAAGTTCTGGTTTACCCGGCGCCCTCCGCAACAGTCGCTGGACCTGTATGCGGGGGAGCTCGACAGCGTGATCTGGCGCGTGACGCTCAAACCGGACGGCTCGGTGCTGTTCTACGACAGCATTCATTCCTGCGGCTGCTACCACAAGGTGTTCCCGGTGGACCCGTCGCTGAAGGAAGCCGAAGAGATTCCCGGTGACCGCCCGGTGTTCGCCCCGGAGCATGCCCCGGATGCGCGCGATACGCGGGTGGAGTTGTTGCTGGAGCCGGATACGCATTACCTGGTTGCGGTCTCGGCGCTGGAGCCGGACGAGGGGATCGAGGAACGCGAATACCACTTGCGCGATGCCGACGTGCTGCGCCGGCTGCCCCGCAATGATGACCCGGAACAGGGCTTTGACAGCCTCTATGACCACCGGGGCCTGATCCCGGCATCCCGGAGACCGGAACGCTGGGTGCTCTGGCCGCTGGGAATCCGCTCCGCCGGCGCCATGCGCCAGCCGGGCACCCACGCCATTGCCTTCATCGGCCGGCGGCACTTCGACGACCCGGAGCTGCCGGACATCCTTTTCGAGCGTGAACAGGCAGACAGCGCTCGCGGTCCGTTGCGCACCACCACCCGGTCCACCGTCCGGTAAAGATGCGGAACAGGCCCGGTCTGCTATGATGATCCCCCTGTACCCTGCACAGAAGCAGCCAGACCATGAGTGAACCGAAGCAACACAGACAGGACAACGACCGGATCAGTCTGCTGGCCTCGCCCCTGCTCTGGATTCCGGTGGTGATCGGGCTTTTCACCCTGATGCTCTACTTGCTGTAGGCTGCTCCCTGACGGCGTCAATTCCGCCGCAATACTCCGACAACAACCAGAGACCACACGGAGGTCACCATGCATATTTTTCGCACACTTCTTCCCGGACTCTGCCTGCTGCTGGCCACGGGCCTGGCTCAGGGCCTCGACGACAGCGCCATCAACAACTGGCTGGACTCCATGGAAGCGCTGCAGGCCTGGGCGGAAGAAGAGGGCATCGAGGATGACCCCATCGCCGACGGTCATCCCGGCGAGGACGACTTCGAACAGATGCTGGCGAAGGCGGCCCGTGAGCACCCGCAGGCCGGGCGCATCATTCGCGCCAACGGCTTCTCCGGTGCCGATGACTGGGCCGGCACCGGCGCGCGCATCATCAGTGCCTGGATGGCCGTGGAGATCGAACGGGAAAACCCGCAGATGGAAGAGCAGATGCGGCAGATGGAACAGCAGGTCGAACAGATGCGCAACGACCCCAACATCCCGGAGCAACAGCGTGAAATGATGGTCCAGCAGATGGAGCAGGCCCGCTCCATGATGCGCTCGATGACCGAAGACGTCTCGGACGAGGACAAGGCCGCCGTGCGGAGAAACCGCGATCGGCTCAACTCCGTGATGGACCAGCCCGGCGATGGTCACCCCCGGCGGGGCGCCGGCCCGGGGCAGCAG
Organism: Alcanivorax sp.; assembly: GCA_007135015.1. Classification (GTDB taxonomy): domain Bacteria; phylum Pseudomonadota; class Gammaproteobacteria; order Pseudomonadales; family Alcanivoracaceae; genus SLJS01. The sequence goes on from SLJS01000173.1 coordinate 4,488, forward strand.
CCGCCGATGCCCGGGCGGTAAGCGCCGGCCCAACGCACGTCAGGGACGTGCGCCACAACGCCATGCCCTGATCCGTCCGGAAAGGCTGCCGCCATGAAGACAAACCGGCGTAGCAGTGCGGATCGGGGCGGCGGCTGTGAACCGACGCACAGTCCACCGGCAGCTCCGGACCTCCGGCCACTCATGAGTGTCTATCGGACAGGGAATTCAATACCATGAAGCTGGTGCCGTATTTTGACAAAGGTCCACGAACGGCAATTTTTCTCTCTGGCCAACAAGGGGCTGAATCATGCGCGCAAAAAGAGTTTCCACCGGATGCCTTGCACTGTTGTTCGCACTGGTGCAATGCCTGATGGTGCCGGTGGTCCACGGCTCCATGATTGGTACCGGCGAGGTTCTCCAGGAGGAAACCCGGGGTGAGTACAAGTCCAGGATCCTGAGCGCCCTGGATCGGGAACAGGCCGCTGACGCCATGGAGCGTTTCGGTGTGGCGCCGGATCGCGTGGAGGAACGGCTTGACCGCCTCAGCGACCGGGAGCTGGCACAACTGGCGGACCAGGCGGAGGAACTGCCCGCCGGCGAGGGCGCCCTGGGCGTGCTGGTGTTCGTCCTGGTGCTGCTGATCGTCCTCGATCTGCTTGGCGTGACCAACATCTTCCCGGCGATCCAGACGGTAAACTGATCCTTCGCCGCCGGTGAAGACCCTTCTCGCCGCCTGCCTGGGCTGTATTCTGCTTGCCGGCTGCCAGTCCCGGATGCCGGCGCCGCCGGAGCACGCCGGCGGCGACCGCCAGGTACCCCGGGTGCCCTTCGTTCCCCAGGACGCCTACCAGTGCGGCCCCGCAGCGCTGGCCACCATGCTGGGCTGGTCGGGGCTGTCGACAGGCGCCGGCGCGCTGGTTGACGAAGTCTGGCTGCCGCAACGGCGCGGCAGCCTGGCCATGGAACTGGCCGCCGCCGCCCGCCAACGCAACCGGCTGGTCTATCCGGTGGCCTCCCCGGAAGAACTCCTTGCCGCAATCGATGCCGGCCAACCGGTGCTGGTGATGCAGAATCTGGCGCTGGAATGGCTGCCCCGGTGGCATTTTTCCGTGGTGACCGGCTACCGCGACGGCGGCCGGCACATGGTGCTCAACTCCGACACCCGCGAGGGCATGACGCTGCACTGGAACCGCTTCGTGCGAACCTGGGCCCGGGCCGGCTTCCAGGGGTGGTTGATGCTGCCTCCCGGCGAACTTCCCGCCCGGACGGAGCCGCTGGAGCTGGTACAGGCTCTGGAGACACTGCGCGGCACCGCCGGTGCCGCGGCGGCGACCCCCTTCTGGGAGGCGGCCGCCGAGCGCCATGCCGAGGACTATCTGGTGCGCTTCGGCCAGGGCAACCACCTGTGGGAACAGGAAAACCGCCAGGCCGCGGTGAGCGCCTTTCGGGCCGCCACCCGGGCCCGCCCCGGGGCCTGGCCCGCCTGGCACAATCTGGTCCTGGCACTGCATGAGAGCGGCTGCCCGGAGCTCGCCTTGAAAACGCTCCGCGAGGCGCTCGAACAGGAGGACTTCCCGCAGGCTGGGGAACTGCGCCAGCGTCTGACCGACAAGCAGCCGCCGCGCCGCTGCCATATCAACCCGATCGAGAGTTGATCGGCTTGCGGAATCAGGCCGAAGCCGCCTGGCCCCCGCCCCCTCGCCATCAGCTATACTTGGCGCTTCCGCATGATCGGGGTCACCATGTTGCTCGCAGTACATTACGCCGCTAATCGGCTGTCGAAGGTCCGCCTGCCGTGGCTCGCCCTGCTGCTGGGCCTGCTGCCGCTGTGCCTCCAGGCGGAAGAAGTCTCTCCGCCGGTTTCCGGGTTGCTCGACATGGAGCAGACCCGAAACGAAGAGTTGCAACAACGGCTTGATGAACTTGCCGGGCAACGCGAGCAGATCCTTGCCCACAACCGGGAGCTGGAACAGCGTCTTGGTGAGGCCCGCAGGACCGCCGGACGCATCGACCGGCAGATCGAACAACTCCAGGGCAGCCTGCTGCTTTCGCGACTGCTTTATCGCGAACTGCGCAATCTGCCTCCACCGCCGGCCATCACCCGGCTGGCGGCGACGCTGGACGCGCTGCGGCTGGAAAGGCTGGAGATTTCCCGACAGCTTGATGAGCTGGAAGATCCTCCGGAACAGGCCCGTGCCCGCCTGCCGGACGGGCCGGAAGCAGCCCGGCAGACACTGGCGCGGTTGCTCGCCGAACGGGTCACGCTGCTTCAGCGGCAGGAAGCCCATCTGGACGAGGTCCTGGAGCTGTTGACGGAAGCCGAGCTTGGCCAGCAGCAGCTGCGCGACGTGCACCGCAGGGCGCGCGAAACCATTGAGGAAAAGCTTTTCTGGATGCCGAGCACCCCGCCACTGGACGGACGCTGGTTTGGTGAGCTGCCTGCCGCGCTTTACCAGCAGCTTACCTCGCTGGACCCGGCACCGGCTCTCGAAGGACTGGCCGCGCCCGGCTGGCGCTCGCTCTTCCACGGCGGACTGCCGGTGGTGCTCGCCATGCTGCTGCTCTATTACCGCCCCCGGATGCGCCAACGGCTAGACCTCCTTCACCGGGAGGCGGGTGAGCCGGAGCAGGGAGCCGCCGCGCACACGCCGCTTGCGATCCTGCTGGACATCCTGCTCAAACTTCCCGCGCCGCTGGTCCTCGCCGGCCTGGCCCTGGCGCTGCGCCCCGGCGCCGAGGGTCCGGTGCTGCCTCTCAGCAGTGCGCTGCTGCAGCTGGCGCTGTTATGGCTGATCATACGTACCGGCCGCAGACTGCTGCGCCCCCGGGGCACGGTGCAGACCCACTTCCTGTGGTCCGGGGAGACGGTGCGCCAGCTGCGGAACCTGCTGGGGATGATCGGAATTGTGCTCGCTCCCCTGGTCCTGGTGATGTCCTTCGGCGACCGGCCTCCGGAACAACTGGCCGAAGACCGTCTCGGTCCACTGATCATCCTGACCGCCAGCCTGCTGTTTGCATGGCTGCTCGCCCGCGCGGCCCTGCGCTGGCCCACCCTGCGCCCCGGCGGGTTGCTGCGTCTGGCGACCGTGCTCACCCTGGTTCTGCTGGCCGTCGCTCCCGCCCTGCTGACCGCGCTGGGGTACTATTACACCGCGCTGCAGGTCGGTGACCTGCTGCTGTACAGCTTCTATCTGCTGCTGGCCTGGATACTGGTGTCGGCCACCGCCGTGCGGGCGTTGACAGTGGCATCCCGCCACCTCGCCTGGCGGCGCGAGAAGGAACTCGGCGCCGCCCGGGAAAAGGCGGCCCTGGCCGAGGCCCGGGAAGGTGCCGAAGCGGTGGAGGCAGTGGAACAGCCCCCGCTGGAAATGAGTCAGGTCAGCGCCCAGTCACTGCGGCTTACCCATACGGTGCTTGTGCTCGGCTTCGTCGTGGCGCTCTATGCGCTCTGGTCCGACGTATTCGCCGCCTTCGCCTACCTGGACACCATCTCTCTCTGGGAGCAACGGCTGGTCGAGGGCGACCAGGTGCTGGTCAGCACCACCAGTGTGGCCGATCTGCTCTGGTCACTGGTAATCCTGGCGCTGGCGATCACCCTGGCCCGGAATCTTCCGGGGCTGCTGGAAATCACTGTGCTCTCCCGGCTGTCCCTTCAGCCCGGCTCAGCCTATGCGATCACCTCGCTGCTGGCCTATGTGCTCGTGGGCACGGGCCTGATCCTCGCACTCGGCGCGCTCGGCGTTGCCTGGAGCAAGCTCCAGTGGCTGGTGGCCGCACTCGGTCTCGGGCTCGGGTTTGGGCTTCAGGAAATCTTCGCCAACTTCATCTCCGGTCTGATCGTGTTGTTTGAAAAGCCCATCCGCATCGGCGATGTGATCACCATCGGCGACCTCTCGGGCACGGTCACACGCATCCGCATCCGCGCGACCACCATTACCGACTTTGATCGCAAGGAAATCATCGTTCCCAACAAGAGCTTTGTCACCGACCGGCTGGTGAACTGGTCGCTGACGGACAGCGTCACACGCCTGGTGCTCAAGGTGGGCTTTGCCTATGGCTCGGACCTGAGTGCCGCCCGCGAGATCTTGCTGCAGGCGGCGACGGAGAACGAGCGCGTACTCCAGGAACCCACACCCACCGCATACTTCCTGGGTTTCGGCGCCAGCACCCTGGACCATGAACTGCGGGCCCATGTGGGCCAGCTCTCGGACCGTCTTCCCGCCACCGACGAGATCCTGCGCCGAATTGACGAACTCTGCCGCGAACGGGGCGTGGAAATCGCCTTCAGCCAGCTCGACATCCATATCCGCAGCGATTTTCGCGAGCGTTAACCGGTATCGCACCATGGAGGGTGTCAAAGGTGTTCGCGACTGAAACCGTAGCGCCGTAGCCCGGATGAAGACCGAAGGCCGCAATCCGGGGAACCTTCCGGAACGGTTGCGATGCCATCTCCGCTGCGCTCCTGCCCATGGAGGGTGTCACAAAAGGTATTCGTTGGCAGCGCGGCTTGATTAACCGGCTCCCTCCCCTGTGAAGGAGGGTGTCGTAAAACCCCCTCTCCCCTCGTGAGGGTGTCGTAGAAACCGCCTGGATTCGGATAATAAGTGCAATTTCCTGAAGAGGACGGCCAGCTGCTATAGTTCGGCGTTCTCCTGACCAAAGGAAGTCGCA
>SLJS01000385.1 GCA_007135015.1 Alcanivorax sp.
CGGGCTGGCCGCGCACGGTGGAAATACAGGGCGCATTGACGGGTGCTTCGCCGGGCACCCGATAGGGGACCGGCTCGAGTACCTGCTCGCCGCGCAGGTGGCGGCAGACCTCCAGCAGGCTGGCGGCGGTGCATACCGGCGAGCGCACCAGGGCGGCCTCTTCGGTGTTGTCCGCGGGCACGATCAGCTCACGCCCGGCGCGGCCACAGGCCAGGGCGGCGGGGAGCACGCCGGTGACCGCGCGCAGCGCCCCGGACAGCGCCAGTTCTCCGAGAAACTCCGGTTCGTGGCCTTCCCGCAGGCGCACCTGGCCGGTGGCCACCAGGATGCCCAGGGCAATGGGCAGATCAAAACGCCCGCCGTCCTTGGGCAGGTCCGCCGGCGCCAGGTTGACGGTGATGCGCCGCTGGGGGAACTCGAAGTTGGAGTTGATGATCGCCGAGCGCACCCGGTCGCGGCTTTCGCGCACCGCCGCCTCCGGCAGCCCCACAATGGAGAAGGCGGGCAGGCCGCCGGAGAGGTGGGTCTCCACGCGTACCGGGGGCGCGGTGACGCCCAGGCAGGCCCGGGTATGAAGGGTGGCAACCGGCATGACAGCTTCCCTGCGTCTGACCGGGCCAGTGTAGGCCGCCCGGAGGGCGAGCCTGTACGCCTGCGCTGTACGCAGCCGTGCGTTATTGCGGATCCGTGTTGTCGGAAATCCGCCCGCGTCGGCGGGGAAGCAGGCACAGCAGGAAAAGCGTCAGGGCCAGCAGGGCGCTGACGTACAGCTGCTGGTCACCCTGAACCAGACAGGGGTCGCACCGGTAGAACAGCGAGGCACTGACGGGAACGGCCAGGGCCAGCGCGGCCAGCCCGCGCAATGTCAGCCCGGTCAGCGGCTGGTTGCGATGCAGACGCAGCCCCATGAGCACCAGGTACAGGATCAGCGCCGGAGCCAGGGCCAGGGCATAGAAGGCCGCCGGGGCCTGCTCGATGCGCGGCACCGCAGCGGTGGCATCCGGACCGTCGCGGCGGTAGCAGGCCAGGTCGCAGCCGCTGTAGTTCACCACTTCGCGTTCGGCGCCGTAGTCCAGGAGCATGTCCACCAGGGCGTCCTGACCCGCCCGGGCAGCGAGCAGCACCGGCGTATTGCCGCCCGGGTCCCGGTATTCCGTGGAAAAGCCCTGCAGCAGCAGCCATTCCACCACGGCGGCATCCCGGCCGCCCTGTTCCAGATAGCGGGTCAGCAGTTCCGGGTGCTTCCCGGCGGGGTCGTCCAGCGCGCCGGTGAGCGCCCGCAGCATGGGCAGGCGATCGTGCACCAGGGCAAGCGGCAGCACCGAGGCGTGTTCCGTGCTCTGGATCGCCGGATCCGCGCCGGCGTCCAGCAGTTCGCGCACCAGCCAGAGCTGGTTGTGTTGTACCGCCGACTCCAGCGCGGTGCGGCCGTGGTGGTCGCGCAGGTCCGGTGGGTAGCCGGCGTCGAGCAGCAGCCGGGCCTTGTCCCGGCCGGGCGGGTCGAGATGGGAGAGAAACCGGGCCGGCGCGCCGGTCGGGGGAACCAGCGCGGTCCCGCCGGCCGGGCCGGTAAGCGTCAGGTCCGCGCCGCGCTCGAGCAGGATGCCCGCGGCGTCGGCGCTGGCCGGCACCAGCGGGGCCAGGCCGCTGGCGGGGACTTCATTGATGTCCAGGCCCAGCTCCAGCAGCCGGTCCAGCAGGGTGACGCGGTCCTGCTCGGCAAGGCGCCAGGCCAGGTCCCCGAACTCCTGTTCGGCCAGCGCCAGCGGATTGGCGCCGGCTTCCAGAAAACGCTCCAGGGTCTGTTGTCCCGCGCCGTCCCAGAGGGCTTCGGCAAGCAGGGAGGTGCCGCGCTGCTCGGGCAGTACCGCATTGGGCAGTACCCGCAGCAGGGCATCGAGCTTGCGCCAGTCACCGTCGTCGAGCACCCGTTCCAGGGTGGAAGCCCCGCCTTCCGGGGCGATCAGCGGGTCGGCGCCGGCTTCCAGGAGCATGGAGAAGGTGGCCGCATTGTCCGGTCGGCCCGCCGCTTCCCAGAGGGCGGTACGGTCACGATGGTCGACGGTGTCCACATCCGCATCCAGGGCCAGCATCAGCCCCGTCAGCCGGCCCTCCGGCTCGCCGGCGGCCAGCAGCAGCGGCGTGACGCCATTGTCGTCGGCGCGTTCCGGGTCGGCCTCGTGCTCGAGCATGGTTCGGGCGCCGCTGCGGTAGAAATCGCGGGTTCCCGCCCTGAAGCGGATGCCGGCCAGTGCCGCATGCAGCGGGGTGCGTCCGGAGGCGTCGGCCCGGTCCGGGTCGGCGCCGGCGCGGAGCAACTCCGCGGTGAGTTCCTGAGCCGCTCCCAGGGCGGGCGGGTGGCCGCAGCGAAACAGCCGGTGCAGGGGTGTGGCGTCCTGCTGGTCCTGGAGATTCGGGTCCAGCCCTTCGTCGAGCAGCAGGGGAACCCGTTCGGGGGCCTTGCAGACCGCATGGTGCAGCAGTGAGGCACCGTCGGCATCGGTGGCATTCACGTCATCGAGATCGTCGAGACGGTTGCGCAGTTCCTCGTCGCTGATGCTGTCCAGCCAGGGGACGAGTTCCTCCATCTCCAGCGCGGCGGCCGCCGAAGCGAACAGCATCAGCAGCACCAGCAGCGGCGGAAGAAGCGTCGGTTTCATGTCTCGCCCTGATCGCGCTCCAGTTCCGCCACCTGCTGTTCCAGTGCCTCGAGCTTTTCGCGGGTGCGCTCGAGTACCTTCTGCTGGATATCGAACTCCTCGCGGCTGACAAGATCCAGCCGGCTGATGCTTTCGCGCAGCACCGTCTGCACATTGCGCTCCACTTCGGCGCGCAACTCGCCCAGGTCCGCCGGCAGGCGGCTGCTGATCTCGGCGACGATCCGGTCGATCACGGGTTGCTCGTTCATGACTGACTCGCTGTGTTTCCGGGGCCGACATGGTAGCAGATGCGCCGAGCGGGGGCGGTGCATCAGTGGTCAGTCGTCGCTACTCGGCGGTCAGCCCAGACAGCTCAGGCCAGCTCGTGGCACGGCAATCGCACTGGCACGGCCAAACCGACCACCGACCACTGACACCCGACCACGTGGTGCACAGCACCTCTGGTGCTGTGCACCACAATGGGGAGCGCCCCGTCATGGTGCGTTACAATGGGCGCGGAATTCCGGGGTTGGCCCGGAATTTTTTTATAACCCTCTGAATTTGTGCGCAATTTCAAAACAGGCATGGATCGTGCACAAGCAAGGGAAGCAGCAGGGGCCTCGGCTCCGGTGCTGAGTAAATGGACGGGGTGCAAGCCCTGAAATCAAGACGGATGGACCGCGCAAGCGGTGCCAGGTCACAGGAGAAAGAGATGAAACTCGTCACTGCCATTATCAAGCCGTTCAAGCTTGACGACGTGCGCGAGGCGCTGTCCGAGATCGGGGTGCAGGGCATTACGGTGACCGAAGTCAAGGGCTTCGGGCGCCAGAAGGGCCACACCGAACTTTATCGGGGCGCCGAGTATGTCGTGGATTTCCTTCCCAAGGTGAAGATCGAGGTCGCCATTGCCGACGACGCGGTGGATCAGGTCATCGAATCCGTTTCGAAGGCCGCCAACACCGGCAAGATCGGCGACGGCAAGATCTTTGTCACCGAACTGCTCCAGGCCATTCGTATTCGTACCGGCGAGACCGGCGAAGACGCGGTCTGATCCCGTAACCGAAAGCAGTAACCGAAAAGTCACCGAAAAAAACAGTCACGATCCATGCCTTGAAGACTGACTGCAGAAATTCGCATCCATTCGGAGGGTTGCAACGTGGAAAACCAGATACTTGAAATCCAGTTCGCCATGGACACCTTTTACTTTCTGGTGTGTGGCGCACTCGTAATGTGGATGGCCGCCGGCTTTACCATGCTGGAGTCCGGTCTTGTCCGTGCCAAGAACACCACCGAGATTCTCACCAAGAACGTCTCGCTCTATGCCACCGCCTGTATCATGTACATGGTCTGCGGCTGGGCCATCATGTATGGCGGCGATGTGTTCCTGTCCGGCATCGGCAACTACGAAGGCGCGTCGGAAGCACCCGCTTCGGACTTCTTCTTCCAGGTTGTCTTTGTGGCCACGGCCATGTCGATCATCTCCGGTGCGGTCGCCGAGCGCATGAAGCTCTGGGCGTTCCTTGCCTTCGCAGTGATCATGACCGGCTTCATCTATCCGATGTCCGGCGCCTGGACCTGGGGCGAGCAGTCCGTGTTCGGCCTCTATGACCTGGGCGAGATCGGCTTCGCCGACTTTGCCGGCTCCGGCATCGTGCACATGGCGGGCGCCGCCGCGGCACTGGCCGGCGTGCTGCTTCTCGGCTCGCGCAAGGGCAAGTACGGCAAGAACGGCGAGATCAACGCCATTCCCGGCTCCAACCTGCCGCTGGCCACCCTGGGCACCTTCATCCTCTGGATGGGCTGGTTCGGCTTCAACGGCGGCTCCGTGCTGGTACTCAGCGACATGCACAGCGCCGCGGATGTTGCCATGGTGTTCCTCAACACCAATACCGCCGCAGCCGGTGGTGCCGTTGCCGCGCTGATTACCGCCAGGGCAATGTTCGGCAAGGCGGACCTGACCATGCTGCTCAACGGCGCCATCGGCGGGCTGGTGACCATTACCGCCGCGCCGGATACGCCCAGCGCCCTGCAGGCCACGATCTTTGGTGGTCTCGGTGGTGTGCTGGTGGTGCTGAGCATCGTGGGGCTGGACAAGCTGCGCATCGACGATCCGGTGGGCGCGATCTCCGCGCACGGGACCTGTGGTCTGCTCGGCCTGCTTCTGGTGCCGCTGACCACGGATGCCACCTTCTTCGCCCAGATCGTGGGCGCACTGACGATCTTCGTCTGGGTGTTTGTCACCAGCCTGATCGTCTGGAGCATCCTCAAGGCGGTGATGGGAATCCGGGTGTCCGAGGAAATGGAATACGAAGGCATGGACCTGGCCGAATGCGGCATGGAAGCCTATCCGGAATTCGTCAGCGCAAAATAAATCAGCTCTCTGTCCGCAGAGACTTCAGGGGCGCCTTCGGGCGCCCCTTTTTTGTTTCCGGTTCCCCGTGCTGGTCTCAGGAGGGGTTCCGGTGCGCCTCAGGGAACCGCAGATCCTCTGTCCCGGGAAGAAGAATGGGCATGTCCTCCAGGTTCGGGTCCTGGTAGCGATCCAGTTCCATGCGCGCGCTCATGTCGCGCAGCGTGGTCAGCGGGGCACGGGTGGCCACGAAGTTCGCCAGCCAGGCGGGAATCCGCCCGCCCGGATCGACGAAAGTGGTAAAGGTGATACGCGTCCAGCCGTCTTCCAGCGGTTTCATGACGAAGGTGTTGTCCAGCGCCGGGATGCGCACGAAGCCGGGCTGTTCTTCCAGGATGTCATTGGCCGCGCGGGTGCGGATGGTCACGGCAAGGTTGTTGTCGTCCTGTTTCAGGCTGCTGCGGGTCACCACGTCCCGGTCCGACACCGGCCATATGCCCTCGATTACTATCCGGATAATATCCGGGCCCCATTCCTCGGGATGGAACTCGGTATCGTCACACTGGAAGACCCATTCGGGGAAGTTGTCGATGTCGCCCAGGACCGCCAGCACCACCGGAAGTGAATGAGGCACTTCCACACGTCCACGGAACGCGTCGATGGAGTTGTCTTCCACCGGCCGCCGCCAGGTTTCCACATCGATGCGTTCATCGGCGGTGCGCATCTGTCGCCACGGTTCGTCGCTATCGGCCAGCGCCGGCAGGCTCAGCAGGGCAAGCAGTGGTAGTGCGAGTAATGCAGAAAGTGCCGTGCTGGTTCTTGAAAGCATGATGGTCTCCGGTTCAGGTCTCTGTTAAATCATTCCGCAGGTCGGACAGTCTGCATCGCACCCTGGATTATGCTGGGTAGGAGCGCTGCTTGCAGCGCGAATCCGCGCGGGCGTTCTGGGAAATTCGCGCTGCGAGCAGCGCTCCTACAGCGCTCGGCCGGTGGAAGAAGCAGATCAATGTCAGGTCATGCGCTTTACCCAGGAAAGCGGCAGGTTGCGCATGGCGAATCCGATCGGTTTCCAGGGCCAGGGCGGTACACTGGCGTTGTCGACTTCCCGTTCTATGGCGCGGACCAGCGCGCGGCAGCCGGTCTTCTGGTCCACGATGAACGGAGCGTTCTGGACCTCTTCGTTGAGCTCGGTGCGGATGTAGCCCGGATAGAGAGTGCTCACCTTGATGGGCTTTCCGATCATCTCCTGGCGAATGCCCTCGGCCAGGGTGGCCACGCCCGCCTTGGTGGCGGCATAGGTGGTCATGTTCTTGCGCATGCCGCGAAAGGCGCTCATCGACGAAATGATGACCAGGTGTCCGTCGTTCTGCTCCCGGAAGATTTCCATGGCGGCTTCGCACTGTGCCAGCGCCGCCACGAAATTGGTTTCCGCGGTCTGGCGGTTGGCGTAGAAATAGCCCGTGCCCAGTGGCTGGCCCTTGCCGATGCCCGCGTTGATGATGATGCGGTCCAGTGTTCCCAGATCATCGCGGAACGCCCGGAAAACCTCGAACACCTGCTCGTAGTCGAGCACATCCAGGGCACGAATGGAGATGATGATCTGCGGATGATCCTTTTCGATTTCCGCCTTGAGCGCTTCCAGCCGATCCATTCGCCGGGCGCACAACGCCAGGTTGCAGCCGCGTTCGGCGAACTCCCGGGCCATGCCTTCGCCCAGCCCGGAGCTCGCGCCGGTGATCAGGATGTTCTTGCGCATGGTGTCCTCCCTTGCTCTGTCGTGCAGAGATACGTCGTTGCGGTGAAACCGTCAATGTCCCGCGGGGCCATTCTCCGCTCCCGGCGGGTCACCGGTAGGTAAGCAAGTGCCGCCTGGGTCCCTCGAAATGCCCGTGTTCATTGAACGTGCTCAGATGCAGGCCGCCGGAGCCGTAGACCACCTTGGTGACGGTGGCGTTGGCGATCACGCGGTTGAGCCTGCGCCACTGCTCTGGCGGCATCCCCCAGAGCTCCTGGACCACGGCACTGATGGCCCCGCCGGAGGTATAGACCAGCGCGGTGCGCGAGCGGCCGAGGTCGCTGACCAGATCCTCCAGTCCCTGACGCACGCGCTTTCGGAACTGCGGCCAGGTCTCGCGGTACTCGTGGTCGTATTCGCCGCTGACCCATCGGTCCAGGGCCTTTTCGAACATCTCCTGGAAGGCCGCCGCCGGGCGCAGGGTGCGCGCCAGATCCGCCAGCATGATCGGGCGGATCGCATAGGCGGGCTTCAGCCGGGTGATCAGCTCCAGATGGTCGTATTCATTCCAGCGCTCATCCTGGTGCCAGTCCGGCTTGCGGCCCATGGCCTTGAGGCTGTGCAGGGCGGTTTCATGGTGGCGTTTCATGGCACCGGAGATTACCCGGTCCACCTGCTCCAGCCTGGGCGCCAGGCTTTCGCCCAGCACACTGCTCTGTTCCACGCCCAGCCGCGACAACTGATCGTAGTTGCGGCGCCCGGCCGATGCCTGGCCGTGGCGTATCAGATAGATGGCGCCCATCAGTAATCCTTTCGTGAGTCCCACGGCAGCGAGCCGTGATGTGGTCAGCCCGCCCTGCGAATCAGCCGTTTACTGCGGTGATGCAGGTAATGATTGGCGATCCAGAAAGTCTTGAATGCAGGATTGCGGGTCTGCTTGTGATGATAGCGATAGTAGATTTGCTGGATGATCACCGCCAGTCTGAACAGGCCATAGACTTCGTAGAAGGTCCAGTTGTCCGGCCTGAGGTTCATCCGGTCACAGTAGTACTCCACCACTTCCTCGCGCCGGAGCATGCCCGGCAGATTGGTGGGCTGGCGGCGCAGCATGTGATACAGGCGGTCATCGTCGTCCTGGACCCAGTAGGACATCACGCAGCCGAGTTCCATCAGCGGATCCCCCAGGGTGGCCATTTCCCAGTCCAGCACGCCGATGATCCGCTGGGGGTCCTCGGGGTCGAGTACCACATTGTCGAAACGGAAATCGTTGTGGATGATGCAGGTGCCCACGTCATCGGGCATGTTGGCGTGCAGCCAGTCGCGCACGCGACGCCAGCGCGGCGCGTTCCAGGTCAGCGACTTCTCACAGCGGTCGCTCCAGCCGCGGATCTGGCGCTCCACATAGCCGGCGCCCTTGCCCAGGTCCTCCAGGCCGGCTGCCCGGTAATCCACCTTGTGCAGATCCACCAGCCGGTCGATGACACTGGTGCACAGGCTGCGTGCCTGTTGCGGGTCGAGCTCCATCCCTTCGGGAAGATCGGACCGCAGGATCATTCCCTTGATGCGCTCCATGACATAGAAGTCGCAACCCATTACGCTTTCATCGGTGCACAGCGCCACCATGTCCGGCACCACCGGATACACCGGCTTGAGCGCGGACTGGACGCGGTATTCGCGCACCATGTCGTGGGCGCTCTTCGCCTTGTGCCCGAAAGGCGGCCGGCGCAGGATCAGGTCCCGGTCCGGATAGCGAAGCAGGTAGGTCAGGTTGGAGGCGCCGCCCGGGAACTGACGGATCTCGGGAAGTTCGCCGGGCAGGTCCGGAACCTGCTCGCGCAGCCATTCATGTACGCGCGCGGCATCAAGCTGGTCGTCTTCGCGCACCGTTTTAGCCTGATCGATCCATTTCTCCCGGTTCGCTGTTTCCTCCACGGCCTTATCCATCACTGCGCTCCAGTTTTTCCTGCAATTGCCGCCCGGCCCGGGCGACCTGCCAGTTGTACACGAAAGGCACCAGATGTCTTATCCACCACAGGATTCTTCCTTCCTTCTGCGGCAGCACCATGAAACGTTTCCTTTCCACCGCCCGGATAATGCGCTCGGCTACCTGCCCGGCGGTGAGCGAGCCTCCGGCGATCAGCTTGCGCACCGTCTTTTCCATGGAAGGCTCGGGGGTACGCAGCGTCTCGGCCAGATTGGTGGCAAAGAACCCGGGGCAGACCACGGTAGTGTGAATTCCCCGGGGCGCGAGCTCAAAGCGCAGCGTCTCGGAAAGGGAGACCACCCCGGCCTTGGTAACGTTGTAGGCGCCCATTGCCGGCAGGCTGGCGATGGCGGCCAGCGAGGAAATGTTCACGATATGGCCGCTGCCCTGTGCCTTGAACAGCGGCGTGAACGCCCGGCAACCGCGC
>SLJS01000093.1 GCA_007135015.1 Alcanivorax sp.
AGGGCTTCGACCAGGGCGAGGGAGAATTCGATGGCGGTGCCCGGTCCCCGGCTGGTGATGCAGTTGCTGTCGACCACCACCCGCTGTTCGCTGCCGCCGTCCGGCAATGGATCCATGAAACGCGGATGGCCGGTGGCGGTCTTTCCTTCCAGCAGGCCGTGATGGGCCAGGGCAACGGCCGGGGCGGCGCAGATGGCGGCATACCAGCGTCCGGCATCGCGTTGTGCCCGCACCATGTCCATCAGTGTTTCGCTGTCGCGAAGGTGTTCGGCGCCGGGCATGCCGCCGGGCAGGGCGATCAGGTCGAACTGCTTTCCGGAGCACTCTTCCACGGTGGCGTCGGCGACCAGGTTGGTCCTGCGCGCGGCGACGATCTCGCGCTGGTCGTGCACGCTGGCCAGGGTCACTTCCACTCCGGCGCGGCGCAGGACATCAACGATGGTAACGGTTTCAATGTCTTCGGAGCCGTTGGCGACGGCAACCAGTGCGGTAGCGCTCATGATCCCACCTCCATGATTTCCGGCAGCGGATGCCTGCACAGTCGCAGCAGCAGTGCCGTGATCAGGTCCCGGGGGTTGTCGCGGGACATGCCCTTGATGGCCTGATCGGCCCGGGCGGCCAGCGACTGTGCGCGCTGCAGCGTGGGCAGGCCCAGCTTGCGCGCCCGCGCCTGCAGGGTGCGCAGTCGCTGCGGCGGCATGCGCACACCCGGGTCCAGGCCTTCGGCCATGGCACACATGGCGCGTATTTCCCGGGCCAGTGCCCACAGGATAACGGGCAACTCCACACCCTCGGCAACCAGGGTGTCCAGCACCCTGAGGCAGCGCGACGCATCGCCTTCGGCCAGGGCGTCGGCCAGATCGAAGGGCGTAAAGCGGCTGGAATTGCCCACGGCCTGTTGCACATGGGCCGGGGTCACTTCGCCTTCCGGGCACAGCAGGGCGAGCTTGTCGATTTCCTGGGCACAGGCGAGCAGGTTGCCCTCGCTGCGCTGGGTGAGCAGTTCCACGGCGTCGGCCGTGGCCGAAAGTCCGCGGCTTTTCAGTCGCGTCTGTATCCAGCCGGGCAGGCGCTCGGTCTGGACCGGCCAGACCTCGATGAGGGCGCCGGCACGGTCGACGGCCTGCACCCATTTGCTCTTCATGTCCCGGCGCCGGTCCAGTCGCGAGCAGGTGATCAGCAACAGGGTGTCGGAAGAAATTTCCGCGCAGAGTTCCACAAGGATGGCGCTGGCGGCCTTGTCAGGGCGCTTGTCGCCCAGGCGCACCTCGATGATGCGCCGGTCGCCGAACAGGCTCATGGCCCGACCCTCGTTGTAGACGCCGTTCCAGTCGACGCCGCCGCCGTCGCTGCTGAAGACCAGCCGTTCGGCAAAACCCTGCTCCTGGCGTGCCCACTGGCGGATGCGGTCGGCACACTCCATCTGCTGGAAGGGCTCGTCGCCGGCGATCAGCCAGACGTAAGCCGGCTCCTTCTTCAGACGGGCTTCGAGGTGCTCGGGGCGAAGCTGCATCAGGTTTCCTCCGGGTTTTCATCGGAGTCGGCGTCTTCCGGTTCCGGGCGTACATGCTGGAGCTGGCGCATGATCCGCAGCGCCGCTTCGGAAAACATCTCCTCGCGCAGGGCACGCTCCTCGTCGTCGGCGGCCAGCGCGCGGGCCGGATCCACGTCCATGTGACGAAGGATCTGCGGCGATTGTGGAGCGATCAGCGTGTCGCCCTCCTCGTCGTGCAGTGTCCACCTGACCGTGTAGAGCAATTCCAGCCCGGCGGTGCGCCCGCGCTCGTCGACGCTTACGGTGCGGCTGCTCCAGTCCTCGCTGACAATGCGCAGTACCGGTCCCTCCTCCCCGCCCAGGGCAATGCCGTGGTCACGCAGGGCGCTCACCAGAGGCTGGCGCAGGTTCGCGCTGCCGCCCCGCAGTTGCAGGGTTTCCAGGTGCGCCACATCCACGGTGCCGCGCAGCTGCCAGCCGCATCCGGCCAGCCAGGCCGTGAGCAGCAGCAGGGCAGCCAGATGCAGTCCGGCTGCGCGGAGCCTCGAATCGATGCCGCTCATCCGGGCGCCACGATGTTGACCAGCTTGCCGGGTACCACGATCACCTTGCGCACGGTGCTCTCGCCGATATGCTTCTGCACGTTTTCCTCTTGCCTGGCCATCTCTTCCAGGGTGGCGTTGTCCGCGTCCGCCGGTGCATTGATCTTCGCGCGCACCTTGCCGTTGACCTGTACCACCAGTTCGATGGTGTCCTTCTGCAGGGCGGCCTCGTTCACCTCGGGCCAGCCCGCATCGAGAATGTCTCCGCTGCAGCCCAGTTCCTCCCACAGCACATGGGTAATGTGCGGGACGACGGGATGCAGCACGCGCAGCACCATGGACAACCAGATGATGCGGGCCTCGATGCTCTGCGGCTGTCCCGCCGCCGCGGGGTTGTCCGTGTAGTGGTTGTTGAGTTCATGCAGGCTGTTGATGATCTTCATGCAGCCGGCAACCACCGTGTTGAACTGGTTCTTCTCGTAATCACCGAGGATCTGTCTGAGGTTGCCGTGCACCTCGTGCCAGGCGTTCTTCAGTTCCTCCGGTGCCTCGGTCATGTCGGGTTCGTCCGCCGGGTGAGCGCCCGCGGTTTCCCGGTGGCGGATGAAATCATCCCGCCAGGCGGCGGCAAGACTCCAGAGTCGCTTGAGAAAGCGATGCGCGCCTTCCACGCCGGAGTCGTTCCATTCCAGCGACTGCTCCGGCGGCGCGGCGAACATGATGAAAAGGCGCACCGTGTCGGCGCCGTAGCGCTCGATCATTTCCTGCGGGTCCACGGTGTTGCCCTTGGACTTGGACATCTTGGCCCCGTCCTTGAGCACCATGCCCTGGCACAACAGGCGCTTGAACGGCTCATCGGAGTCCACCAGGCCGGCGTCGCGCAACAGCTTGTGGAAGAAGCGCGCATAGAGCAGATGAAGAATGGCGTGCTCGATGCCGCCGATGTACTGATCCACCGGCAGCCAGTAGTTGGCGCGCTCCGGGTCCAGCATCCCCTGGTCGTTGTCGGGGCAGCAGTAGCGCGCGTAATACCAGCTCGACTCCATGAAGGTGTCGAAGGTGTCGGTTTCCCGAAAGGCGGGCTCGCCCCGGTATTCGGTCTTCGCCCATTCCGGGTCGTCCTTGATGGGGTTGCGGCCCTGCTCCAGGCTCACGTCTTCGGGCAGCGTGATCGGCAGGTCCTCTTCCGGTGCCGCCACGATTTCGCCGTTTTCGCGATGCAGCATGGGAATGGGCGCGCCCCAGTAGCGCTGGCGGGAAACACCCCAGTCGCGCAGACGGTAATTGACCTTGCGCTCGCCCTTGCCCTCGCTTTTCAGGCGCTCGGCAATGGCATCAAACGCTTCGTCCGAGGTGAGTCCGTCGAACGCCCCGGAGTTCACCAGGCGGCCCTTTTCCGTGAAAGCGCCGGCGTCGATATCCGCTTCGCCGCCGTCGGCGGGTTCGATGACCTGGGGGATGGGCAGGCCGAAGGCCCGGGCAAATTCCCAGTCACGCTGGTCATGGGCGGGCACCGCCATCACCGCGCCGGTGCCATAGTCCATGAGCACGAAATTGGCCACCCAGACCGGCACCTCTTCGCCACTGATCGGGTGAATGGCCCGCAGGCCGGTGTCCACGCCCTTCTTTTCCATGGTGGCGATGTCCGCTTCGGCCACCTTGCTGCGCAGGCACTCGGCGGCGAATTCGGCGACCCGGGAATCCTTTTCGGCCAGTTTCTTCGTCAGCGGATGGGCCGCCGCCAGCGCGACGTAGCTCACTCCCATCAGGGTGTCCGGTCGGGTGGTATAGACCCGCAGCGGCTCCTCGCCGGCCAGGGCAAAATCCATCTCCACGCCTTCGGAACGCCCGATCCAGTTGCGCTGCATGGTCTTGACCTGCTCCGGCCAGCCGTCGAGCTGGTCCAGATCCCCGAGCAATTCCTCGGCGTACTCGGTGATGCGGATGAACCACTGGGGAATCTCGCGCTGCTCCACCGGCGCGCCGGAGCGCCAGCCGCGCCCGTCCACCACCTGCTCGTTGGCCAGCACCGTCTGGTCCACCGGATCCCAGTTCACGGTGGCATTGCGACGATAGACCAGCCCCTTCTCGTACAGGCGCGTGAAGAACCACTGTTCCCAGCGGTAGTAGTCCGGGTCACAGGTGGCCAGCTCCCGGCTCCAGTCGTAGCCGAAGCCCAGGCGCTTGAGCTGGCCCTTCATGTATTCGATGTTCTCGCGGGTCCACTTCGCCGGCGGCACCCGGTTCTGCATGGCGGCGTTTTCCGCCGGCAGGCCGAAGGCGTCCCAGCCCATGGGTTGAAGTACGTTCCTGCCCAGCATTCGCTGGTGACGGCTGACCACGTCGCCGATGGTGTAGTTGCGCACATGGCCCATGTGCAGCCGCCCGCTGGGATAGGGAAACATGGAAAGGCAGTAGAATTTCTCGCGACCGGGTTCCTCCCGGACGCGAAAAGTGTCATTTTCCTCCCAGTGCTGCCGGGCTTCCCGTTCGATCTGCTCGGGGCGATACTTTGATTCCATGGGCGATGGTCCACTGACAATAACAACAGGGCGCTTAGGATACATGGGAACCTTGATTTCTTCATGGTGGGGGGCGGGATATGAAGGAGGGCCGCGGTGACCGCGACCATGGCACTGCTGCTTCTGCTGGTGGCTGGCACCCTGCCGGGTGTGGTGCGCTGGATGCTGCCGCCACTGCCGGCGGCTCAGACGGGGGGCGCCCAGGTGGTGGTGGTCCCGGGCGGCGGCCACCGCCAGTACTATGGCGAGGCGGCCCCTTCGCCGGCGAGCCTGCGCCGGGCCCGGCGAGGCCTGGAGGCGGCCCGGCAGCGGGACCTGCCCATTCTGCTCAGCGGCGGCCAGGGTGAGGTGGCAGGCACTTCCGAGGCGGCGCTGATGGCGGAGGTGATCCGGCGCCAGTGGCCCGAGGCGCAGCTGTGGTGCGAGCAGGAAAGCCGCAATACCTGGGAAAACGCCCGCAACAGCGCCGAAATGCTCTCCGCCCGGGGGATCACCCGGATCCTGTTGGTCACCGACCGGCCCCATCTCACCCGGGCGACCCTGAGTTTCCGCGCCCAGGGCCTGGAAGTGATCCCGCTGCCGGTTTCCGACCTGCCACGCCCGGAATGGGTCCCCTCCGCCGGCGCCCTGGCCTGGCTGCCGGACATTTACTATGAGTGGGTGGGGTTGGTCTGGTATCAGATCAGGTATTTGTGAGGGACAAGGGACAAGGGGCAAGGGGCAAGGCGAATGGGGGTGATTGCCATCAGGACGGCGTGGCGCGTTCGGCCTACTGGTCAGGCCTTCCCCTCCTTTTTTCCTGAAAAACCTTTCAGAATCAGTTGGTTCCCAGGTGATTAGGGTGTGTTTTTTTTCTGGCCGCTTCCGTGCCCCGGCACGCGAAACGGCTCAAGATATCCCCCGTACCTGATCATCCTTGCTCCTTGTCCCTTGCCTCTTGTTCCTTATCCTTGTTCCTTCTTGTCCGCCAGGCGCCAACACCCACCAGCAGTGCCGCGAAAGCCCAGACCGGCCAGCCGCCCAGGCGCATGTAGAGCGTTTCGCCTTCAACGGGGGTGTATTCACTGAACAGCACATCCCGTTCGAACTGCTCCAGACGGGCGTGGACCTGCCCGCGCGGATTGACCACCGCGGTGATGCCATTGTTGGTGCCGCGGACCAGCCAGCGGCCGGTCTCGCGCGCGCGCATGCGTGCCATGTGGAAATGCTGGTGGGGGCCCGCCGAGGTGCCGAACCAGGCGTCGTTGCTGATGGTCATGATGACGTTGCTGCGGGCGCTGCGGTTGCGCACGAACTCCGGATAGACGATCTCGTAGCAGATGAAAGGCGCCATCACATGGTCCTTCACCTGCAGATTCGGCTGGTCCGGCTGGCCCGGGGTGAAGCTGGACATGGGCAGATCGAAGAACGGGATCAGCCCGCGTAGCAGACCTTCAAGGGGCACGTATTCACCGAAGGGCACCAGACGCTGCTTGTGGTAGACGCCCCGGCCGCCGGAGATCACCGCCACACTGTTGTAGTAGCGCGGCGGCCGTACGGAACGGTCACGCCAGGGAATGCCCGTGATCATGGCGCCGCCCCGGGTGGCGATGGCCGCGCCCTCGCGGGCCAGGTACTCGTCCACATCCTGGTAGAACTCGGTAATGGCCGCTTCCGGCCAGATCACCACATGATCTTCCGGGATCCGGGCGTTGAGATCCGAGTAGATCTCCCGGGTGGCGCGGCGCATGGTCGTCTGCCAGCGCACATCCTGGGGGATGTTGCCCTGGACCAGGGCCACCGGCACGGGATCGCCGGCGGGCGTGACATGGCTGTAGAACGGCTCGCCGGCGGCGAGTCCCCAGCCCACCAGCGCCAGCAGGGCGGGCGGGACGGCCGCCCGCCACTGGCGGGCAAGCTGGCCCAGGGCCACGGCGGTGAGCACCGTGGCCAGCGTCACCAGCCAGACACCGCCCAGTGGGGCCAGCCCCGCCAGCGGTGTATCGACCATGGCATTGCCGGGATAAAGCCAGGGAAAGCCGGTAAGAAAACGCGCGCGCACCAGATCCAGCAGCAGCCAGGCACCGGAGAACAGCAGGGCACCGGGCGCCGGCGCGGCAAGGCGTGCCGTGAAGGCAAAGAGCAGCGCCGGAAAGATCGCCAGGAAGGCGGCGAAGAGAAAGGTCATGGGCAGTGCCAGGATCAACGGCGTATGCCCGTACTCGTGCATGCTGACATGCACCCAGTACACGCCGAAGCCGAACAGCCCCACCCCGTACAGCCAGCCGCGGAGCAGTGCTTCCCGCCAGCCGATGCCGTGCAGGCAGTACCATCCCAGCGCGATGCTGGCGAGCACCAGCGGCCACCACTGCCAGGGCGCGAAGGCAAGGGGGTAGAGAAGTCCCGCCGCGAGGGCGAGAAGGCGCATGCGCATCATTGAGCCGGGCCCTGAAACCGTCGAGAATCGAAAGACCGGGGAAGAAGTGGTGTATTCTTCCGGTCGAGTGGCTGTGGGGAATCATAATGAAACAGGCCTGCAAGTACCATCCGGCCGCGCGCGGGCGCTGGTACTGTGCCCGGGACGGCATCCATTTCTGCGATGAATGCGTGGCCAGCGATGACCCGCAGGGCAGCAGTGCCCGCTGCATGCTGTGCAACCGCGCGCTCGAAGCGGTGCCCACGGTGCTGGCCGCCACCCCCTTCTATCAGATTCTGCCCCACTTTCTGCGCTATCCGGCCGGGCCCTTCTTTGCGGCGCTGGCGCTGGTCATGGCGCTGCCGCTGGCGCTTACCGGTTTCCACTGGACCGGCGCGGTGGTCTTTGCGGTGGCCGGACTGGTGCTGGCCGCCTGCGGCGGCACGGTGCTGTACCAGGGCCTGGAAGGCCGGCTGGAGCGCCCGACCCACCAGGAGTTTCTCTCCGGCGAGGGCTGGGCCGCCGGAGTGCAGTGCTGGCTTGCCTGGGCGGCGATGGTGCTCCTGGCCGGACTCGGCTTTCATTACGCCGGTCTGCCGGCGGCCCTGGCTGTGGTGGTGGCATTTTCGCTGTTGCTGCCAACGGTGTTCTTCTCGCTGGCCCGCAATCCCAATCCGGCCCGGGCATTGCAGCGGATTCATGCTCCGCCGCTGATCCTCGGCCGTGACTATCTGCTGATGGCGGCGGCCTTGGCCGCGGCCGGGGTACTGGTGCTGTCGCTTGCCGTGATCGTCCGTGACCTGGCGCCCGAGCGGCTGGCCGCGCCCCTGGCGGCCCTGCCGGTGGCCTGGTTGTGGCTGTTCAGCATGCGGCTGACCGGTTATCTGGGCTGTCAGTATCAGGATGAACTGGAGATCGAGACCCGCGAGCGTGAACTGGCACGGCGCCGCGCGCGCAATCGCCGGCCCGAGACCGAGCGCCGCATGGCAGTGCTGCTGCGGGAGGGCCGTTACGACAAGGTGCTGACGGCACTGGAGGCCAGACTGGAGAAGAAACCCGAGGACCCTGCGTTGAATGAACAGTACGCGCGCCTGCTCGAGGCCATGGGCCGCACCGGGACGCTGCTCGAGCATGCCGAGCGCTATTTTGCGGCACTGTTCAAGGCCGAGCAGGGCCACCGGGTGCCTGAACTGATACGCCGCTACCGGGAACTGGACCCGAAGTACCGGCCCCGGGCCCCGGAGCTGCGCTGGCAGTGCGCCCAGGAACTGGCCACCGCTGGCGAGCACCTTGAAGCCGTGCGCATTCTCCAGGGCCTTCATGAGCAGAACCCGGACTGGCATGGCGTGGGCGAGGCCTATGTGTTCATGGCACGCCTGCTGGCGCAGAAGCTGGACATGGAAAAGAAGGCCGAACAGTTTCTCCGGTTTGTGGAGAAGAACTACACCAGACCGAAAACGCGCCAGCTGGTCAACGAAGCGCGCAAGGAGCTGGGGTTGTAGGGCGCCGGAGGCGCCTGTGGCTGGTGGTCAGTTGTCAGTCGTCAGTGGTCAGAAGGGAGCAGGCCCCTCTCCCCTGGCGAGAGAGGGGTTGGGGAGAGGGGGAAGGCTACGTAACCGCACTGCTCAATGCTTTCCCGTAATTCGATCCCCCTCTCCCTGTCCCTCTCCCACGGTGGGGAGAGGGGACCCTCCAGCAAGGTTGTGTCTTGCATTACCTTTTGGGTTCGTCCGAAGAATCTGTGGGCAAGACCTGGTTCGTCATGAACGCCAAGCCTATGATATAAGACATTATTTATTGTACAGAGCGCGAAATCGAGCGCCTTTATTTCCGGATACCGTTTTTTAAGGACCCTGGATTCGGATAATAAGTGCAATTTCCTGAAGAGGACGGCCAGCTGCTATAGTTCGGCGTTCTCCTGACCAAAGGAAGTCGCACAATGAGCTATAAACA
>SLJS01000383.1 GCA_007135015.1 Alcanivorax sp.
ATGGCCGATGCCTGGGAGCGTCGGGGCGAGGCCCTGGTGCGACGGCTGCTTCACGAAGAGGAGTTCCGCATGTGGCAGGGCCGGCGCCAGCCCGAGCGCTGGCTGGCGAAACGCTTCGCCGCCAAGGAGGCGCTGCTCAAGGCGCTGGGAACCGGGCTGCGGCAGGGCATTCGCTGGTGCGATATCGCGGTGCTGCCGGATGAGCTGGGCTGTCCGGAGGTGTTCTTCCACGGGGTGGCCCGGGCAAGGCTGGAGCAGCTCGGCGGCTGTCGCGCCCGGGTGTCGATCAGTGACGAAGAAGACTATGTGGTGGCGTTCGCGCTGATTGAATCCGGCGCCTGATCCCGGACCGCCCTGATCTGGTCGAGAAGCCAGCGGACCCGGATGCGGTACTCGCTCGGCCCGGCGTCCTGCTTGAGTGCCACTTCCAGGTCGCGGGCGGCCTGTTGCAGACGCGGTGTGCCGCAGTATCGGGTGGCCCCGTGCAGGCGATGCACACGCTCAAGCAGGGCGGAGCGGTCGCCGTCGGTGCTGTGTTCGCGGATGATGGCGGCATCCTCGTCCAGGCTGTCCAGAAGCATCCGGTGCATTTCCCGGGCCAGTTCCTCGCGGCCGCCGGCCCGGGACAGGGCGAGTTCCGGGTCGAACACCGGCTGCTCGTCGTCCCGGGGTGTGGCTTCTTCGTCGGGTTCCGGCGCCGCCGGGGGCGGCTCCGGCGTGTCGGTTCCGGATGTCCACTGGCTGAGCACATGACGCAGGTGCTCCTCGGTGACGGGCTTGGACAGATAGCCGTCCATGCCCTGCTCGAGCAGATTGCGGCGCTCGCTGGCCAGCGCGTGCGCGGTCAGTGCCACGATGGGCGTGTGCCGGTCGCTGCCTTCCTGCTGACGTATCAGCCGTGTGGTCTCCAGGCCGTCCATCTCCGGCATCTGGATGTCCATGAAGATCAGGTCATATTCCTGCTCCGCGAACGCCGCCAGCGCTTCCGGTCCGGAGCCGCAGGCACGGACCTCGGTACCCAGCTCCTCGAGGAAGACTCGTGCCAGGCGCAGGTTGCCGGGGTGGTCGTCGACCACCATGACACGCAGGCCGGAGAAGTCTTCCGAAGCGCCGGCATTCGCCTGGTGCACCAGGGGTTCGGCGCCGGACAGTTCCAGCAGGGCGTCATAGAGACGCAACCGGGTGGCGGGCTTGCCCAGCACACGGATACCCTGTCTCCCGGAAGGCAGCCGGGCGGACAGGCGTTCGGCATGGTGCGCAATCAGCACCATGCCCTTGCCGGAACACTCGGCGAGGCGCTTGATCAGTGCTTCCAGTTCGGGCGAGTTCTCGGCCCCCGGAGCCAGGCCGACCACCAGGTGCCGGATCGTGCAGTCGGCAGTGTCCAGCCGGTGTGCCAGCGCCTCCATGTCCCCCAGTTCGGTAACCTGCATGCCCCAGGCGCTCAGCATGTGAAAGAGCCCCAGCCTGGCCGGCTCGCAGGGCTCGACCAGCAGTGCCGACTCGCCGCGAAAGGCCCGGAAGCTGTCAGTGATGCGCGCGTTCTCGTCGACCTGCACGCGCAGGGTAAACCAGAAGGTGGAGCCCTCGCCGGGGCTGCTTTCCACGCCGATCTCGCCCCCCATTTCCTCGACCAGGCGCTTGGAAATGGCCAGGCCCAGGCCGGTGCCGCCCACGCGCCGCACGGAACTGCGGTCCAGCTGGGTAAAGGCGCTGAACAGCTCCTTCTGCAGCTCCTCGCTGATACCGGTGCCGGTGTCGGTAACCGCCACCTTGATGGTGGCCAGGTGATCATGCTGTTCTTCCAGCATGGCGCGGATTACCACCGAGCCTTCGCTGGTGAACTTCAGGGCGTTGTTGAGCAGGTTGGTGAGCACCTGGCGGATGCGCACCGGATCCCCGATCAGGTGGACGGGCACGTCCGAGTACACGATGGCTGCCTGCTCCAGCGCCTTTTCCTGGGCCATGGGCGCGAGCATGGTCTGCACGTCCTCGATAAGTTCGTGAAGATCCAGGGGCACCCGGTCCAGGGTGAGCTTGCCCGCCTCGATGCGCGAGAAGTCCAGGATGTCGTTGATGATGGCCAGCAGCGCTTCCGATGACTTGCGAATGGTATTGAGGTAGTCGCGCTGGCGCGGGGTGGTGCGCGAGCGCAGCAGCAGCCGGGTAAAGCCGATGATGCCATTGAGCGGGGTGCGGATCTCGTGGCTCATGTTGGCCAGAAATTCCGATTTCACCTGGCTGGCCTTCACCGCTTCCTTGCGGGCCATGTCCAGCTCGATGTTCTGGACCTCGATCGTCTCCAGGGTCTCGCGCAGGTCCTGGGTGGCCTGGTCCACGTTCTGCCGCAGCTCCGCCTGGGCTTCTTCCAGCGCGGCGGCCATGGCGTTGATGGAGCGCTCCAGCTGCCCGATCTCGCCGGCGGCGCCGGTTTGCACGCGGGCGCTGAGCTCCCCGTCGCGAATGAGCCGCACGGCATGGGTCATCTGGTCCAGGGGCGAGGCCATGCGGCGGCTGAAATGCAGTGCGGGCACCAGCGCGAGAATGATGATGCCCAGGGTGGTCAGCAGCAGGGTGAGCATGGTCTGGAGTAGCTCGATGCGCTGACGGTCGTCGGAGAACTCCACTTCCAGGGCGATTTCCGGCGTTTCCATGACCGGGCGCTGCCGGCGCCAGCCGCCGTCGGTGGCAAGTACACGGGACTCCGGCGAGGCCACATGGTCGACCGGTTCGTCTTCGGTGACCGGCCGCATGCGCGGGCCCCCGTGCAGCCCCTGTGGATAGCTGGGGTGGTACAGGGTGGCCGCGCGCACATCCTCTTCATCGAGCAGGGAGCGCAGCAGCGCCCGGTATTCGTCCATGCCGGCGTCGTCGCCCAGGGCCGCGGCCCGGGCCGCGTAGCTGTCCAGCATCAGGTGATGCAGGTGCTGGGTGTGCTGCTGGATCTCGCTGGCGCGGTGATGGAGCACATAACCGCCCAGCGCCAGTGCCGCGATGATCACGGGCACCGCGGTGAGCAGCAGGATCCTGGTGCGCAAGCTGATTTCGGGCATCTTCTGTCACCGTGACGGTATCGTTGCGCCGCACACCGGCCCCGTTGCCACAACCATTGCAACGGCCTTGCAGAAAGGGACCGCGGACAGGGGCAATGATGCCTGATCCCGGCTCTCCGGGCGACGGGCGCCCGGCGGTTTTTTCGCTCCGGCGCCGGCCGCCGGTGCACCCTGGCCCGCAAGGTTTGGTCAAGCCTTTGATATCACGGATAAAATAAAATGGAAGGGTGTGTGCCTGCCGGCGGGCGTGCCCTGCGGCAGGCTGTTTTCCGTAGCGCGAAACACTGTTTTGTTTCCCGGCCCGCTGTGCGCTACTGTTCGCCATCACCACTGGAGTAGAATGGCCCCCATGAGATATCCGACCATTGAAACCACGGTGGGTAACACGCCCCTGGTGCAGCTCAAGCGCATGCCGGGCGAGACCACCAACACCATCCTGGTGAAGCTCGAAGGGAACAATCCGGCGGGCTCGGTCAAGGACCGGCCGGCACTGAACATGATTCGCCGGGCCGAGGAACGTGGCGATATCCGCTCCGGCGACGTGCTGGTGGAGGCCACCAGTGGCAACACCGGCATTGCGCTGGCCATGGCCGCGGCCATGCGCGGCTATCGCATCAAGCTGATCATGCCCGAGAACCAGAGCCAGGAGCGCCGCGACGCCATGACCGCCTATGGCGCGGAGCTGATCCTGGTCAGCGCCGACGAGGGCATGGAAGGCGCCCGGGACCTGGCCCAGTCCATGGCGGAGCGGGGCGAGGGCATCCTGCTGGACCAGTTCGCCAATCCGGACAACCCGGCTGCCCATTACGAGGGCACGGGCCCGGAGATCTGGCGCGATACCGGCGGCGAGATTACCCACTTCATCAGTTCCATGGGCACCACGGGCACCATCATGGGCTGCTCGCGCTATTTCAACGAGGTCAATCCCGACATCGAGATCATCGGGCTGCAGCCCACGGACGGCTCGCGGATTCCCGGCATCCGGCGCTGGCCGGAGGCCTATCTGCCGAAGATCTTCGATGCCTCGGTGGTGGACCGGATCATGGACATGGACCAGGCGCTGGCGGAGGAGACCATGCGGCGGCTTTCCCGGGAAGAGGGGATCAGCTGCGGTGTCTCCTCCGGCGGCGCCGTGGCCGGCGCGCTGCGTCTTTCCGAAGAGGTGGAAAACGCGGTGATCGTCGCCATTGTCTGCGACCGGGGCGACCGGTACCTGTCCACCGGGGTGTTCGGGGAAGGGGCAAGGGACAAGTAACAAGGGACAAGGGACAAGGGACAAGGGACAAGGGACAAGGGACAAGGGACAAGGAACAGGAGACAAGGAACAAACATTTCTTAGCGGTTGTCTTGCTCCTTGCCCCTTGTCCCTTGCCCCTCTATATCAGAGGTCTTTCATGAACACACTCGTCTTCGATATCGAGACCGTTCCCGACCTGGATGGCGGGCGGCGGATCTATGAGCTTGAAGGGCTTGATGACCGGGACACGGCCAATGCCCTGTTCAATATTCGCCGTCAGGAAACCGGCAGCGAATTCCTGCGCCTGCATCTGCACCGTGTGGTGGCCATATCGGTGGTGCTGCGCTCGAACTCCGGGCTCCGGGTCTGGTCCCTGGGAGACGAGAGCAGTGACGAGAAGGAAATCATCGAGCGCTTCTATGACGGTATCGAGCGTTTCAGCCCGCAGCTGGTGAGCTGGAACGGGGCCGGGTTCGACCTGCCGGTGCTGCACTACCGTGCGCTGCTGCACGGGGTGCAGGCCGGGCGCTACTGGGAGACCGGCGACGAGGATCGGGCCTTTCGTTTCGACAACTACCTGAACCGTTTTCACCAGCGGCATCTGGACCTGATGGATGTGCTGGCACTGTACAACAATCGTGCCTTTGCCCCGCTGGACCAGATTGCCACCCTGCTGGGTTTCCCCGGCAAGATGGGCATGAGCGGCGCCCAGGTTTTCGACGAGTTCCAGGCGGGCAACCTGCGCGGCATCCGCGAGTACTGCGAGACCGATGTACTCAACACCTGGCTGGTATTCCTGCGCTTTCAGCTGCTGCGCGGCCAGCTGGACCCCGCTGGCTACGAGCAGGAGCTTGACCGACTGCGCGAATATCTCCGCGACGAGGACCAGGAACATTTCCGGGCCTTCCTGGCCGCCTGGGAAGAGCAGGGCCGCGGCTGATATGGGACGTCGCAGTCGCAGGAACCGATTGCCGCCGGAGCCGGTGGAGGCGGTGATCGAGAATCTTTCCCATGATGGTCGTGGCATCGCCCGCCTCGAAGGCAAGACGGTGTTTGTCGCCAATGCGCTGCCCGGCGAACGGGTGATGTTCCGGTATACGCGCCTGCAGCGAAAGTTCGACCAGGGGCGCGCCGTGGAGATTCTGGATGCCTCTCCGGAGCGGGTGGAGCCCGCCTGCCCCCACGCCGACCTTTGCGGCGGCTGCAGCCTGCAGCACCTGGGCTCCCGCCACCAGCTCCGGCACAAGGAAGGGATGCTGGCCGAGCAGCTGGCGCATTTCGGGGGCCTGGAGCCCGGCGAATGGCTGGAGCCGGTCACCGGCCCGGTCACCGGCTATCGCGGCAAGGCGCGCCTGGGCGTGAAGTATGTGGACGGTCGCGGCACGGCCCTGGTGGGGTTCCGGGAGAAGGGCAACAGCCTGATCGCGGACATTCAGCAGTGCGAGGTGCTGCTTCCGCAAGTGGGCCATCGTCTGATGGAGCTTCGGGAGCTGGTCAATGGCCTGGATTGCCGGCGCCGGTTGCCGCAGATCGAACTGGCCGCCGGCGAGGAGACGCTGGCCCTGGTGTTTCGGCACATGGATCCGCTATCGGAGGCGGACCAGCGGGCCATCACGGACTTCTGCCGCGAACGTCAGTGGCACTGCTATCTGCAGCCGGGCAACGAGACCACCGTGCATCGTGTCTGGCCCGAGACCGGTGCCGAACGGCTCTGGTATCGGCATCCTGACTTCGATCTGGAGCTTGGCTTTCATCCCTGTGACTTCACCCAGGTCAATGCGGTGATCAATCGCCGGATGGTGAAGCTGGCACTGGATTTGCTTGATATCGACGGCCACCACCGGGTACTGGACCTGTTCAGCGGCCTGGGCAACTTCAGTCTGCCCGCCGCGCGGCGGGCAGGCCACGTAACGGGGGTGGAGGTGGGCGAATCAATGGTGGAGCGCGGATTCGAGAATGCCCGCCACAATGGCCTGGAGAACCTCGGCTTCCACGCGGCTGATCTCACCCGGGAGCCGGAGCTGTCCGGCTGGGCCGGCGAACACTATGATCGGGTGTTGCTGGATCCGCCGCGCAGCGGAGCCGCCGAAGTGATGGAATGGCTGCCCCGGACCGGCGCCGACAGGGTGGTTTATGTATCCTGCAATCCGGCCACCCTGGCACGGGATGCGGGGGAACTGGAAAAACAGGGTTTCGCCCTCACCAAGGTCGGTGTAATAGACATGTTTCCGCACACCGCGCATGTGGAGTCGATCGCGCTGCTGGAACGGTAGCCTTTGCGGAACATGAACCGGAGTAACTGACATGACTCATTGGCGGAGATCCCGCAGATGGTAACGGTACGCCGGGAAAGTCCGGAAATCCTGCGGTCGGACCTGAATGGCTGGCTGGCGGACATGGCGCTGCGTTGCGAGCTGGCGGACACCGATTTGCTCGAGCACGCCTGCCACCGCGCCCGCGTCTGCGAGGAAGAGGCGGAACAGGCCGGCCGCCGCTGGCCCTACGGCATCGGCTGTTTCCGGATCGGCCTGGAGATGGCGGAGATCCTGGCCGGCCTGGGTGCCGACGAGGAGGCGCTTGCCGCGGCGGTGGTCTATCGCGCCGTGCGCGAGGGACAGCTCGAGCTGGCCAGCGTGGAGCGTGAGTTCGGCGCCCGGGTGGCCCGCCTGATCGAGGGCGTGTTGCGCATGGCTGCCATCGGCGGGGTGCTCAACCCCACCCGCAAGGTGGTGCTCGGCCAGCAGGAGGGACAGCTGGACAATGTGCGCCGCATGCTGGTGGCCATGATCGACGATGTGCGGGTGGTGCTGGTCAAGCTGGCCGAGCGGACGGTGATCATCCGCGCGCTCAAGGACAGTGAACCCGAGCGCCAGCGCAAGGTGGCCCGGGAAATCTTCGATATCTACGCACCTCTGGCCCACCGGCTGGGCATCGGTCAGCTCAAGTGGGAGCTGGAGGACCTCTCGTTCCGGTACCTGCAGCCGGGCGCCTACAAGAAGGTGGCCCGCCTGCTCGACGAGAAGCGCCTCGACCGCGAGCGCTATATCGAAACGGTCACCGATGCCCTGCGCGAGCAGTTGCGTGAAGCGGGTATAGCCGGCGCGGAAGTCTACGGCCGCGTCAAGCATATCTACAGCATCTGGCGGAAGATGCAGAAGAAGCATCTGGACTTCTACGAGGTCTATGATGTGCGCGCGGTGCGGATTCTGGTGCCCACGGTGCGTGACTGCTATGCCGTGCTGGGGATCGTGCATTCGCTGTGGCAGCACCTTCCCCGGGAGTTCGACGACTATATTGCGCGGCCGAAGGAAAACGGATACCAGAGCCTGCATACCGCCGTGGTGGGCCCGGACCGCAAGATGCTGGAGGTGCAGATCCGCACCTTCGAGATGCACGAGGACGCGGAACTCGGTGTCTGCGCGCACTGGCAGTACAAGGAAGGCGCGGGCAAGCGCGGGCGGGGCGACCATGACAACAGGATCGCCTGGCTGCGCCAGGTGCTTGAATGGCACGACGAACTCGGCGACGCCGGCCTGGCCAATGTGGTGGCCAACCTGCGTGACGAGAGCGGCAGCGAACGCGTTTATGTGTTTACGCCGGACGGGCATGTGGTGGACCTGGAGTCGGGCTCCACGCCGGTGGACTTCGCCTACCGGATCCACACCGAGGTGGGACACCGCTGTCGCGGCGCTCGGGTCAACGGACATATCGTGCCGCTCAATTACCGGCTGAAGACCGGCGAGCAGGTGGAGATCCTCACCGCCCGGGAGGAAGGACCCAGCCGCGACTGGCTCAACCCCTCGCTGAACTATGTGCGCACGTCCTCGGCGCGGGCGCGCATACAGCAGTGGTTCAAGCGCCAGGACCGCTCCACGCACATCGAGCAGGGCAAACGGATACTGGAGCGTGAGCGTTCCCGCCTGGCCCTCGGCAAGGTGGATCTCGAGGAGCTGGCGCCGCATTTCAACCTGCGGGCCGGTGAGGATGTGCTGGCCGCGCTGGGCGCCGGTGACCTGCGCCCGGCCCAGCTGGTCAATCACCTACAGGGTGAACTCAGGCCTGATGTCGAACAGCGCCAGCTTGAACTGGACACGGGCAAGGCACGGCCCGACGAGCCCGATATCACCATCGAGGGTGTCGGCGATCTGGCCACACAGATTGCTTTTTGCTGCAAGCCTGTACCCGGCGAACCGGTCATGGGCTATATCACCCATGGCAGGGGGGTGACGGTACACGAGGCCAACTGCCCGAACCTGCTTGCCATGCAGTCCCGTGACCCGGATCGGGTCATCGAGGTGGCCTGGGGGGATGCCGACCGCATCACCTATCCGGTGGATATCTTCGTGCGCGCCTGGGACCGCCCGGGCATCCTGCGGGACCTGCTCTCCGAGCTGGCCAACGAGAAGGTCAATGTGACCGCCGCGCATACACAGAGCTACCCCCGGGACAACACCGCCACCATGCTGCTTACCATCGAGATCACGAGCCTGGGCAATCTGGGCAAGATTCTTGCCCGCATGGACCAGTTACCGAGCGTGCTGGAGGTCAGGCGGTACAAGAATTAGTGGCGCGCGTTGCGCGCCACGGCTGCGGGTCGCGGGCTG
>SLJS01000028.1 GCA_007135015.1 Alcanivorax sp.
CCCCTCTCCCCTGGTGGGAGAGGGACAGGGAGAGGGGGGAGGAAGTACGGGAAAGCATAGAGCAGTGCGGCTTCCGTAGCTTTCCCCCTCTCCCCAACCCCTCTCCCACCAGGGGAGAGGGGCTATTACGACAGCCTCCCCGGGTAATTCCACCGGTGTCCGCTGTCCCGCGAGGGACCATTGCAGTCCGGGCACCAAAAAAAGCACCACCTCCCGGTGGTGCATGATTCAGGCAGAAAATCCCCCAGCGTTACCGAAGGATTAGGGAGCCGGCTGTCCAGCACGAAAAAGGGCCCCCGAAGGAGCCCTTTGACGCTAGCCGGCGCTAGTACTGGAATGCGCCCATTACCGGGAAGTGGTCGGACAGGTCCCACCAGTTCCACAGGTCATCCGAAGTGGAGCGCGGCACACGCACGTCGTTGATCGAGGCCACTGGCTGGCGGTGATCGTTCGCGTAAAGGACGTAATCGAGATACTGGACCTTTCCGCTTCCGATATTGCTGTTCACGCTGCCATCATAGGTGGCGCTGTGGCCGGTGTTCAGCGGTTCGCTGGCGTTGAAGTTCTCCAGCATCAAGGCATGGTCCTCGGGGAACTTGAACTTGTTGACGTTCATGTCGCCACCGAAAAGCACCGCTTCCCAGGACGGGATGCCCCTGGCGTCGACGAGATCGCGGATCTGGCCGAACTGCTCCTGACGGTCCTCGCGGGCGCTGTCCGTATCGAACGAAGCCGCGTGGGTGTTGGCCATGTGATAGGCCTGACCGTCCTTGATGATCTCGGCATAGATCACGCCCTTGGTGGCGAAGCAGTCGGTGCCGGAGCAGGAGGTGAACACGAAGTCATCCATGGCAACGATCGGGTACCGGCTGGCGATGAACACGCCGCTGTCGAACAGATCCAGGTTCCAGTAGTTCACCGCACCGGGAATATAGGTCTGGTAGGGGTATTCCTCGGCGAGTTCCAGCATCAGTTCGTCGCGAAGACCGGAGAAGGCTTCCTGGATCAGCAGTGCGTCATAGCCCTTCATGTGATCCGGAATCTCGGCCATCCGCTCGCTGCGCTTGCTGGCATTCACCCACAGATCCTCGATGTTGTAGGTCACCACCTTGAGGGCGTCTTCACCGGAGAGTTCTTCCGGCTGGGTCACGTTGTTGGTGGTGTAACGGAAGTCCGCATAGGTGAGCGTGGAGTGCGGCTTGAAGCCCACGGTGGAATCGCGGCCGTCATAGACGGAATCGAAACGGCGAATCTCCCAGCCGTTGAACCAGTCGGCATTGAAATCGTCGCCCCGGGCGGAATGCCAGATACGGCTGCCCGTCCAGGTGCCCTGCATGGCCTGCTGCAGCGTCACCGTGGAGTTGTTGCTGGTGATGTAGGTGTAGAAGTAATACCAGTTGTTGCGCTTGACACCCCAGTAGCGGTTGAAGCTGAGCACTTTTTCGGTGGCATAGGGCTCGATCTCGGTGGTGTGCTGCTCCCACTCGCTGCCCTCGGTCAGGCCGCCCCAGTGGGCCACGGAGACCGTCACCGTCTCGGGCGTGCTGTTGGTGTAGTAGATGCTGCTGGCGCTGGCCATGCCGGCCATGGACACCAGGATCAGGGCAAGTATCAGACGAAATGAGTGCATGATGGTTCTCCCCGCGTTTTTCTTGTAGCGACTGCGCGAATGCTGCTTCGGGCGCGTCGCCGGTTCTTGTCTCCGGCTTCACCGACCGGATGCTTTACAGGGAATGATTCTCCCTGGATGCAACCGGTCGCCACAGGACACAGGAGGTCACTGTTGCGGCCTTTTCGGTCAGGCGATGAACGGTCTGATACGTTCTGCTTACCCCGGGCCGATACGCCCCATACACGGGTACCAGAAAAACCAGCAGAGCTCTGAGCCGGCGTACCCGGCGAGCAGGGAGCCCCGGATCAGGAACGGTCAACGGGCGGCAGGCGGTCTCCGGCTTCCGCCGTCGCCCGTTGCCTTGCCCAGAGGCTTGCAAGCCAGCGCGGGCGAGTCTCCCGGGACGGGTTCGCCTGAAATTCCGCCAGCCACCGGTCCAGCCACTGGTCCGCCCGGTGCCAGTGTTCCTGCCAGGGCTCTGGGTGCGCGAAGGCGGCCTCTTCAAGCCCGTTACGCTGCCGGGTCAGCGCCTCCGTTCCGGAAAGGTCACGCAATAGCAGCCGGTGCAAGGCCTCGAAACGCCACCACAGACTCTCTCCATCATCGTGGCCCCCGGGTGAACCGGCTGGCGGCGCCACTCCGAAGGGAAGGGGGCGGAACAGGGCCAGGCAGGGCGCCGCACACCCGGTACTCCAGTGGTCGGCGCCTTCCGGACGAAGCTCCGAAATCCAGGACGAGACGGTCTGGCTGCCCGCCAGGTACCCGCCATAGTGCATGCAGGGCGCGTCCATGGCCCCGTTGAGCCGGCTGTACCGGGGCTGCTCCCGCCCCGGCCCGTGGTCACGCAGCACCCAGGCCAGATCCGCGGGAGAATGCGCCAGCCGGGCCAGCGCTTCCACCCGGGCGCGCCGCCTGCGGCAGTGCGCCACCGCCGAACGCAGCCCGTCGGCCCGCGGGCGCAGCGCCGGCAGCGTCAGCCCGTTGGAGATGGCGCGCACCCCCTCCGTTACCCGCTCCAGGGCGGTTTCCCGGCCGGCGGTTTCCAGCACCAGCGCGCCACGGTGATCGGCCAGCAGAAAGCTGTTGTGGTACTGAAAACCGGGATGATCATAGCCGGCGCGGCCGCCCTGGCCGTGGCGGATGATCAGCACGCGGATCACCTCGGCGGCTTCCTCGGCGGTGGCACCGCGCTCCAGCGCCAGGCGCACCAGATCCATGCCGGTCAGACCATCGGGTTCATGGGGCTGATCGGTGAAGACCGCTTCATTGCCCACCACCACACCATGCTCATTGGTCCCCATCTCCGCGCCCCACATCCAGAAGGGGCGGGAAAGCATCACCGCGTGCGTACGCCGCGCCTGCGCAATGGAATTCCAGGTGCAGCGCAGCATCGTGCCTGGCGCGTATTCCGCCGCGGGCCGGAACTCGAGCCGCTGGGCTTCGTTGGGGTCGCGATCACTGTTCTTCGCGAATAGCACCCGCCCCGGGCGCACCACCACCACGGAATCACACAAGGGAAGCCTCCACTTCCTCCGCCGCGCGATGGCCGGAACGCACCGCTCCCTCCAGATAGCCGGTATAGCGAGTGGCGGTCTCGGTGCCCGCCCAGTACACATGGCCGTGAGGGGCCCGCGCACTGTCTCCCACACTGCTGACGATTCCCGGGCGGGCGACGCCGGCGTAGCAGCCCCGGGACCAGGCCTCGTCGCGCCAGACATGGTCGATGTAGCGTTGCGGCTGGAGGGCCTGCTGGCCGAAGAACCGGCCGAATGCCTCCAGCACCGCCTCGCGGCGCGAGGCCTCGTCGGCATCCGCCCACTCCGCCGCGTCCCTGCCTTCGAAAAAGCCCATCAGCACGCCCCGGTTTTCCCCCGGCGGCGTCACGTCAAAGCTCACATGCACGGGCGGCGTATCTCCGGCGGCAGAGCCGGACAGACCCTGGTCCCGCCAGAAAGGCCGGTCGTAGACCGCAAAGCACTTGATCACGTTTCCAGGAGGCAGGCCCTCGCACCAGTGCCGGCGCGCCTCGGGCATGGCCGGGCGAAACTCCACCTCCAGGGTCATCACGGGCGGCAGGGTGCACACCACCCGGCGGCCTTCATGCACACTGTCATCTGTATGGACCCGCACGCCGGTTTCGCCTTGCTCGACCACCCGTGCGGGACAATCCAGCCGGAACGCCACGCCCTTGCCACGCAACCGCTCCGCCCAGGTTTCCGCCAGCCCCTGCATGCCCCGTTCCGCCCGGTCCTGCTGGGCGCCGTTTTCCGAGGAAGTCAGCTTCTCCAGGCCATCGCCGGCACGCAGATAGAACAGCCCGTGCAGCAGGCTGATGTCATCCGGATGAGCGGCGAACACTGCTTCCACCGCCATGGCGAAGATGTTGAAGGCGTGGCGGTCACGAAGAT
Source organism: Alcanivorax sp. (assembly GCA_007135015.1). Taxonomy (GTDB): domain Bacteria; phylum Pseudomonadota; class Gammaproteobacteria; order Pseudomonadales; family Alcanivoracaceae; genus SLJS01. The sequence goes on from SLJS01000028.1 coordinate 4,021, forward strand.
TGGCGCGCATCCAGTCGCCGAGCGTCCGCTGGTCCAGTTCCCGGGCGCCTTTTGCCTTCCAGGGCGCCTCCAACGGGACCCGGCGGGTCAGCCAGTGCAGACGCAGAAAGCCCCAGCCCAGATTGAGCAGGGTCCAGGGAGAAAGGGTCAGCGGCACCATGCCCCGATAGGCCCGGTTGCGGTTGCCCAGGCGCAGAATATGACAGCCCTGGACGTACATGGACCAGATGGATACATCCAGCCCGGAAGCCAGTGCGTACATTTCGTCATGGCCCGGTCCGATCCACTGTCCGCCGAAATCCAGCCAGAGCCCGTCCTCGAAATGATCCGTGCGCGCCCGGCCGCCCACCCGGTCCCGGGCTTCGAGCACCAGCACCCGGCGGCCGGCGTCGGCCAGGCGTTCCGCCGCCGCCAGCCCGGCAAAGCCGGCGCCCAGGACAATTACATCCGCGTCCATCGCATCCATTAAGCTTCCCCCGATCATGTTGGTGCGCAGCAGCCTTTCAACCTTCTGCTATGACTCCGGGCGAGTCCACAGCCAGGCCGCCACAAGGCACAGGAATACCGGCAGCGACCATTGCAGCCACAGGGGCACGGGCGCCACCAGGATGGTAACGATGCTCACCAGCATCAGCGCGGTGGCGATCCACTTCGCCCGCCGCGGCACCGCCCTGCTCTCGCGCCAGCGGCGGATCAGTGGGCCGTACTCGGGATGGTCCAGAAGACGCTGTTCCAGCTCCGGCCAGCCGTGGCTGCCCGCCCAGGCGGCGAGCAGCAGAAAGGGCGTGGTGGGCAGGCCGGGAATGACCACCCCGGCACTGCCCAGAGCAAGCGCCAGCCCCGCCAGACTCCGCCAGAGAAAGCGCCGGATCATCGCCTCGAAAACCATGCCATCATTGTGATGCGATCCGCGCGGGGCCGGACTGATTCATGTCAACTTCTCCACGGGAGAGTTTGGGCAGCCCTTCCAGAAACACTCCGGGACATTCCTTCAACGCGCCGGGCAGCGCCGAAGCATCCAGCAACCAGCCGCCGTCCGGGTCGGAGACACTATGCTCCATCAGCACCCGGTAGAAACAGCCATCACCGACCAGGTCAAAGTGCTTGAACGTGGAAAGACGCAACGCCTTCGGCTGCCATTGTCCGGTTTCCGGTTCATGGCGCCAGGTCGCACGGCCGATACAGGAGCCCGGGCGGCCGGGCACCGCCGTCATGGTCTCGATCCCGAACGCCATCAGTGCACGACGATGGTCCCGCGCCTGACGGGGCAAATGCCCCGCCGGCGCCACCAGTGCCTTGAGCAGATGCGCTGGCGTCAGCCCCAGTGTGACCTCCAGCACCCCGTCCCCGCCGGGCCCGCCGCCCAGGAAGCCCAGGGCGCAGCCCCGGCCGGTGGGCAGTTCCCGCAGGTCCTCGAGCTGCCCGCTGCCGGGCCGATGCACGCCCAGCACCAGGTTGGTAAGGGCGCTGCCCGGCCCCTGCTCTTCCTCCACCCGCAGCAACACATGATCGCCGTCACGGCCCAGCACTTCGTAGCCGACCCGGACAGGCCCCTGGCCATCTTCCGCGGGGCGTTCATGCATGCGCATGGCCCCGCGATGATGCACCGGCGCCTCGCTGTGGTCACGGCTGCAGGCTTCCAGGTCCAGACTGTCCGGAAACGGGGTTTCCAGGGATCCGAACAGGGGCTTCAGGCAGGCCGGATGCATGGACAGGACCGGTTCCGCCAGCCCCATCCGGGGCAGCAACAGCAGAACGGTCACCAGCACGCCGCGCCACGGCATTGCCGCATCCTCCATGCAAACCTGTACAAAAATTGTACCGCACTGCGGCCGGCTCTGACCCGCCGGTTACCACGGGGTGACGAAAGGCACAGCCCGCGCCCCGCAAGGCGTCAGCCCGGGAATACGCCTGACAGCCCCCGTCCACGGCGCGAATTGCATGGTAGACTCCCGCGCCCGCTTCCATACCGACACCACAGGGGGGCCGCACTTGCTGACACAGATGACCAGCCTCCATGAAGAGCGGCTCGACAGGGTCTGCAATACGCTCCGGGCCACCGGCGCCCGAACCGTACTGGACCTGGGCTGCGGCTCCGGCAGCCTGCTCTCGCTGCTGGTGCGCGAACCCCGCTTCACGCAACTGGTGGGCCTGGACCAGTCCGGGATTTCGCTGTCCCTGGCCCGGACCATCCTGGCCACGACGCTGGAGAAGGGAACCCCGGAAGTGACCCTGATCAACGGCTCCTATCAGGAACCGGACCTCCGCCTGACCGGCTTTGACGCCGCGGCCATGGTGGAGACCATCGAACATGTCCCACCCCACGCGCTGTCCACCGTTGAACAGACCGTCTTCGGGCACTATCGCCCGGGCAGCCTGTTCATGACCACACCCAACAGCGAGTACAACCCCCTGCTGGGCCTGGCCCCCGGCGAGTTCCGCGAGGAAGACCACAAGTTCGAGTGGACCCGGGCAAAGTTCCGTCAGTGGGCCCGGGGCGTGGCGACGCGCAACGGCTATCGGGTGAAATTCGGCGGCATCGGCGAGGAAGACCCGGAACTGGGACCGCCCACCCAGACCGCCCTGTTCACCCTGTCTGAAAGGCAGTGATCCGGTAACGGACAGCCGCGGATCCTCTCGCCGCTGGAGTCTGTGTCGCAAGAGCCCGCTATAGCGACGGCACGACTCAGTGGTGGGGTTCGCCGCGCTCGGGTCGTGGCCTTCGGCGCTGGTCGGAAGTCCCCGCGCGCAGGCTGCTCCAGTCCAGCTCTCCGAAATCCCGCACCCGGCCTCCGTATTCGGTGGCAAAGGCCTCTGCTTCCTCCCGCCGTGAAAAGGGCGCCGGCGAATGGCCCATGGCGCCGCGGCGGTCATGGCCCACCACATAGACTGCCGCTTCGGCATCCATCCAGGCCTCCGCGGCCGGCGATTCCCAGCCCGTATGCACCAGATCATGGACATACATCGTTTCGGTGGCGGGTCCGGACTCCGGCTGCCAGGCCCAGGAAAGCAGGTCGTGGACCGAACAGAATGCAAGCAGGGTCCCGTCACGAAGGCAGACCTGCCCCTTGGGACCGGGGTGACGCACAATCACCATGCCGCACATGGCGCACTCGTCTTCGTCGGAAAGCGGCTCATGGGAACACTCTGCCGCCGCTTTGGTTTCGTCACGCTCGCACCCGACCAGGCTCAGCACCGGCAGGGACGAGAGCATCATGAGTATATCGCGACGACTGGCCATGACAGCTCCTCTCTCTCAGGTCCGCCGTGCGGCAAAGAGCGCCGATGCCACCGCCAGCGGAACAATGGTCCAGCCCAGCAGAATACCGAGGAGCAGGACCGGCGAAAACGAGTGCTCGGCGAACACCGTCAGCAGGCCGCTGCTGACCGCGGTGTCCTCGAAGGCGGTAAAGTTCACCAGACGGAATACATCCGTGGGATTGAGCAACAGCAACACCCGGAACAGGCCACCACCAAGTCGCCCTTCCGTGCCCACCAGCAGCCCCAGCAGGGCCAGATCATAGACGAGCACGAACAGGAACCACACGAGCAGCGCCAGACCAGCCGCCCGCGCTTTCTCTCTGGTGACCACACTGATCAGGCAGGCGAGCGCCAGAAAGCTCCAACCCAGCAGTACCGCACTGACAATGAACAGCGCGAAGGGACCGGTCAGGTTGGCCAGCGTGGCTTCCTCGGCCAGCAACAGGATCAGCACCGCGGCAATGCCGAAACCCGCCACCGTGGCCAGCGCGAGCATGGCGCCGTGGCCGAGAAACTTTCCGGCCAGCAGCCCCGTGCGGCTCAGCGGGTAGGTCATCAACAGCAGCAGGGTGCCCTTTTCGTCCTCGCCCACCACGGTGTCGTAGGCCAGCATCAGTGCAATCAGGGGAATGATGAACACACCCAGGCTCGCCAGACTGACGATGGTGGTGGACACGCGGGTAAAGCCGACCTCCCCGGAGGCCGCCGCGCCGAACCAGGCCAGGCCCATCGCGAGCAGCGCGAAAACCAGGGTGATGGACAGGATCCAGCGGTTGCGCAGACCATCACGAAACTCCTTGCCGGCGACAATCAGGATTTCACGCATGCGCAGCGCTCCCCTGACGGCCCCGGCCATCGAAGTATGCGTACAGTGCATCCAGGCTGGGGGAATCCAGGCCGACATCCTCAAGTCCGGGCGACGCCAACAGGCCGCGCAAGACATCCAGTTTTGCGCAGGGTGGCGAGAGCAGCCGGATATCACCGTGGTCATTGTGCTCCACTTCCACCCCCTGCCCGGCAAGCTGCCGGAGCAGGTTGTCTTCAAGCGGGCGCCCCCGGGCCTGAATGCGCACCGGAAGACCCGCCTGTTCACGCAGGTCATCGATGGTGCCGGCCGCGAGCAGACGTCCTTCACAGAGGATGGCGACGCGATCCAGATGGTGCTCGACACCCGGCAGCACATGAGAGCTCAGCATCACGCTGGTCCCCTCGCCGCGCAGCGCATCGATCATGGCATAAACGTCACGCACCGCCAGCGGGTCCAGGCCCACGGTGGGCTCGTCAAGCAACAGCAGCCGCGGCCGGCCCAGCAATGCCTGGGCGAGCCCCAGGCGCTGACGCATGCCCTTCGAGTAACCGCCCACCCGGCGCGCTGCGGCGTCACCCAGGCCCACACGCTCAAGCAGGCGGTCCGCCTCGGCAACAGGCACATGCTTGAGCCGGGAGAAATAACGCAGGACTTCCCTGCCACTGAGGTTGTCGTAAAAGCTCACGTTTTCGGGCAGGTAGCCCAGCCGCATGCGCAGCGTATGCGCGCCGGGTCCGCGCGGATTCTCTCCGAGCACGGTGATCCGTCCGGCGTCGGGCGCCAGGACC
>SLJS01000214.1 GCA_007135015.1 Alcanivorax sp.
CGAGCTCTGCGAGGCTCCGGGCCGCGCAAGCGGTATGGAGGGGGAGGCCGCCGCAGGCGGCCTTGCGCGGCCTTCGGCCGCTCTCCCCACCCCGACCCTCCCCCTTGCGGGGGAGGGAGCTTCCTTATCCGGCCGTCGAGGGCTTTGCGACACCCTCGCCAGGGGAGAGGGGCTTTTACGACACCCTCCTTGCAGGGAGGGACAGGGAGGGGGCTATTGTGAAGGCTCTGAAGATGGGCCGGCATCACAGCGGCGGTGCGAACGGCTCCACGGTAACGAACTCTCCAGCCTGCAGGTCGCCCTGTTCCGCCGGCAGCACGATAAAACAGTTGGCGCCGGTCAGTGAGGTGAGAATCGCCGAGCCCTGGCCACCGGTGCTGTGCACCACCGGCTCGCCCTTGTCATCGTATTCGAGCACGCCCCGTTGATAGTCCGCGCGGCCGGGTTTCTTGCGCAGCGGATCGGCAAGACGCGCACGCAGGGTGGGCGGAGCCTTCCATTGTCCGCCCTGCATGCGAACCAGCGCGGGCAGGGCAAGCTGATACAGTGTGACCAGCGCGGAGACCGGATTGCCCGGCAGGCCAAAAAGCATGCTGCCGGGCAGACGGCCGAAGGCAAAGGGCTTGCCGGGTTTGATGGCCACCTTCCAGAGATGAATCTCGCCGAGGCTTTCCAGCACCGCGCGCACATGATCCGCCTCGCCCACCGAGACGCCGCCGGAGGTGATGATCGCATCGGCCTGACGGTCCAGCCGCTCCAGGGTGTGCTCCAGCTCTGCACGGTCATCGCGAATCACACCCGGGTCGATGACCTCCACGCCCAGACGCTCCAGCGCCGCGCGCAGCATGTAGCGATTGCTGTCATGGATCTGTCCGGGCCCAGGAGAGCTGCCCGGTGCCACCAGTTCGTCGCCGGTGGAGACCAGCGCCACCTTCAGGCGGCGCACCACGGTAACGGAAGCGATGCCCTGGGATGCCAGCAGGCCGATCTCCGCCGGGCCGAGCCGCCGGCCGGCGGGCAGCAGTGGGGCTCCGGTGCGGATGTCCTCGCCGCGCCGGCGGATATTGTTGCCGGCGGGCACTGCTTCGCCGAGATGCAGTCTGTTGCCGTCCACACGGGTCCTTTCCTGCATGACCACCGCTTCGGCGCCGGCGGGAACCGGCGCGCCAGTCATGATGCGAACACATTGCCCCGCCTCCAGGCGCTCGCCGAATGACTGCCCGGCCAGCACCGTGGCGACGATCTCCGGCGCGTTGCGGCCGTCGAGATCCTCCGCATGAAGCGCATAGCCATCCATCGCGGAGTTGTCTTCCAGGGGCAGGTCGAGCCGCGCGGCAAGCGAATCCGCGAGGATGCGATCCGTTGCCTGTTCCAGCGTCAGGGTCTCGGTGGCGGTCAGGGGCGCGACTGCGGCGAGCAGGCGCTCGCGGCACTGCTGCACACTGATCATGCCGGACGGGGTGTCGCAACTCATGCGCTTCTCCTTGCCGGAATGGATGTCGCCGTAACAAGAGGCAGGGCCATTGTACGCAATCTGAAAGAACGGTTCCTTGATCCCGGTGGCTTCCTTGAGCGTTTGCGGCCCGTTATGCTGGACCGCCGCGATGGCGTCCGCGCCTGCGCCATCAGCCTTGTCGAGTAGCCGGAGGGCAGAGCATGGGCAAGCACGTGTCCAGTGAATTCAAGCCGTTACAGATTGCGGTGCTTACCGTTTCCGATACCCGGACCCGGGAAAATGATACCTCCGGGGCCTATCTCGTGGAGCAGCTCCAGGAGGCCGGCCACCGGCTGGCGGACCGGCTTATTGTCACCGATGACAAGTACCGGCTCCGGGCGGTGGTCTCCGCCTGGGTATCGGAACCGCCGGCGCAGGTCATCCTGATCACCGGCGGCACCGGCTTCACCGGCCGCGACAATACCCCGGAGGCAATCCGTCCACTGCTGGACCGTGAAGTGGATGGCTTCGGCGAACTTTTCCGCCAGATTTCCTGGCAGGAAATCGGCACCTCCACTCTCCAGTCCCGGGCGCTGGCCGGCTTCGCCAACGGCGTGCTGATCTGCTGCCTGCCGGGCTCCACCGGCGCCTGCCGTACCGCCTGGGAGCAGATCCTGCTGCCGCAGCTCGACAGCCGTCAGGGGCCCTGCAATTTCGTGGCACACCTGAGAAGCGTCGAAGCATGAGTTGTGCGGCCCGTCACGAATACAGCGGAATTTGATCCGAATCATCCCGCCGACACCGGCCCGGATGGATAATGGTCGAAACCGTCAGAAGGAATCATTTCATGCGTTTATTCAAGGCAGTTCCCGTGCTTGCACTGCTTCCACTGGCAGGCGTGATGGCGCTTCCGGGCCAGGCATCGGCCCTGTGCGAGCATTGCCTGGAAGAGCTGGACGGTGCACTGACCGGTGGCAAGCCCTTTGTCGACATGCGTCTGCGCCACGAGCAGGCCGATGACAACGTGAACCGGGAAGCCCGGGCCACCACCCTGCGTACCCGCCTTGGCTACGAGACCGGACGTTTTCACGGTTTCAGCATTCTCGGCGAAATGGAAAACCTGGCCACGGTGGGCAACAACCGGCATGCCCCCTTGCATGATGGCTACACCACCATCGCCGATGTTCGCGATACCGTGCTCAACCGGGCCCAGATCGATTACCGGGGCGTGACCGGTCTGCACGCCACCCTGGGGCGCCAGCGCATCGTGTTCGATAACGCCCGCCATGTGGGCGACGTGGGCTGGCGCCAGAACAACCAGACCTATGACGCCGCGCGCCTGCGGTACAACATGTTCGGCCTGACGCTGGACTACGCACACATCAACAAGGTCAACGCCGTGGTGCCGGCCAACGACATTCGCGTCGGCCACGACATCTTCCAGGCCCAGTTCGAGCCGGCGGACAGCCTGAACCTGGGCTACTACGGGCTGTTCCTCGACGAGGACGACCAGGAACGCGAAAGCAGCACCCATGGTGTCGTCGTCCACGGCGAGCCCCGGCTTGCCGGCCTGAACTGGGCCTACCGGCTGGAGTATGCCCGTCAGAACCTGGAAGAAAACGGCGACGAATACGACACCAGCTACCTGCTCACCGAACTGGGCCTGATCGCGGATACCGGCTCGGTGGCACTGGTGCACGAGATCCTGGGTACCGACAATGGTGAAGCTGGCTTTCAGACCGATCTCGCCACCAAGCACGGTTTCAACGGCTGGGCGGACGTATTCCTGCAGACACCGGATGCGGGCCTGCGTGACGCTCATCTTCGCCTCGGCACCGAGCTGGCCAGCGTGAACATCGCCTTCCGTTACCACGTCTTCCGCAGCGACCGCGGTGGCATCGACTATGGCGACGAACTCAACCTCCAGCTCACCCGAAGCTGGGGCAAGTACACCTTGGGCGCCAAGATGGCACGGTTCACCGCCGACGAACTCGACGAAGTGGTCGACGACGCCGACGACACCGACCGCTTCTGGCTCTGGGCATCGCTTTCGTTCTGATCGCGCGCGCAGCGCGCGAGCTTCGGGCTTCGGGCTTCGGGCTTCGAGCCACGAGCTACGGGTGGCGAGAGCGGGGCAGGCATGGGAGCGGGCCCTGCCCGCAGCCCGTAGCCCGCGGCCCGAAGCCCATCTTCATTCTTCTTCCGTCGGAATCGGTGCCGGGCTGGTATCCCACCCCACCAGCAACAGCGTCGCCACGATGCCCACCAGCAATCCGATCCAGGGCTCGAAGAACGCCAGGCTGACGCCAATCAGCACCACCGTGCCCCGGGAGGTATTCTCCTTCGGAATCGACATGGCGATATAAGCACAGGCAAAACCGGTGAGCATCAGCGTCAGCGACAGCGCAATGTTCAGCAGCGGCTCCAGCGCCGTAAGCAGCGGCAGCAGAAAGAACATGAAGGGGATACCCATGAGATAATAGGACGCCAGGCCGCTATGCAGGCTGTCCATGGCCTGCGGCCCCTGCTTCCAGCGCTGTGCGATGATTACATGCACTCCGGTCCAGACCACCCCCTGGGTGGGAAAGAAGGGCGCAAACACACCCATCAGTGCATTGCGAATCGACACCGACAGATGCGACCGGTTGGGGTTGATATCGATATGTTCGTCCCGGCGTGCATGCAGGCCGTCGCGCAGCACCTCGTTGCCGGTGACCAGATCCCCGAACAGGATCACATAGGTGATCAGCGCCAGCGGAATCCCCTGCAGGAACATGGCCGGCTCCGGCCAGCCGATCACGAAGGGCGAGGCCAGCTCCCAGACCTCGTTGACCGGCGGCAGCAGAAAACCCCAGCGGATGTTGTACTCCACCTCGCCGGCCAGCGGCCCCACCACCGCCGCCGCCAGGAAACCGGGCAGCAGCCCCAGCGCCCCCAGCATCATGAAGAACCGGTTGCGCTGCTTCAGCCGCTGCAGCGGTAGCGAGAACATGAACACCAGACAGATCGCGCAGCCCACCGTAATGGCAACGGGCTGCTCCAGCAGCAGCCCGTCGGCGTCATCGAGTAGCACCCGCATGAAGGCGGCAATGGCCGCGCCCAGAATGATTCCCGCCTTCAGTGTCTGCGGCAGCCAGACGATCAGCTTCCTGCCCAGCCCGGTCACTCCCAGCAGAAACACCAGCGCCGCGAAATTCAGCGACAGCGCCGTCATCGCCTGGAACCGGGCCGTCGGGTCGCCGTACTCGCCGAACACCACAAACCCCAGCACCAGCGGCAGCGCCGCCGTCACCCAGCCCGGCGCATAGGGCTCGCCGAAGACAATCACCGCCGAGGTGATCAGGATCGAGTGCATCAGCGACAGGGCAATGGCCTGCTCGAAGCTCAGCCCGAAGTACCCGGTCATGATGGGCACCAGGGCCAGGCCGGTGGCCGAGGAAATCAGCACCCCCTGAAGAAACTCCGGCAGATACAGCCGGGTGTGATAGAACGGCAACCGAAAGGTAAAGGGCCCCCATTTCCAGCCGGGCTTTTCCGGAGACATGGCGCGCTTCCTTCTTCTTGTCCCTTCTTCCAAAAACCTTACACAAGGCGCAGGGTTCTGTATATCCGGGCCAGGGCCTGGCGGCTGCGAACTATCTGGCTCGCCACTGGAGCGCGGGGTGTTGCGTTAGCGCGGTGGCCAGCGCTGGTTCACAATCCAGCAGCTCGGGCCGGATTTCGCCGTCATCAAGCAGTTTATCGAGAAAGGAGACTTCCTTCGTATTTAACGGCAGAAGCCCGGCCAGTGCCTGGCGGGTTTCGTCGGCAAGTCGCGTCAGCATCTCGCGCTGTTCAGTCTTGCGAGTGACTTGCCGCTGGACAAGCAGAGGAACGAGTTGGCGGCTGGCTTCCTGCAGCCGGGGCTCGATGTCATTGGTCGTGATAGTGCGCCAGTCCCTGCGGTTCATGGCGCCATAGAGTACAAAGGCCAGTCGCAGGCGCCCCGGCTCTGTTGGCACGGCGGTCAGCAGGTAGTGGGCGTCGAACAGGTCGCGAGCGGCGCTGCGGGAAAAGAGGGCCGCGAGTTTTCCGCCGGCCAGTTCGTGAATATCGAGTACCGGGATGTTCCTTGCCGTAACCGGTCCGAGGGGGTGTGAGTCCCTGAGTTCGACGGGCCAGAGGGGGATGCGATAGAGATAGTTGAGATCTACTTCCAGTGTGCCGCCCCCGCCGAGTACGCTGGCATAGCGGAAGGTCCATTTACAGCCCGCATGACCGCCGGGTGCCCGGGTAAGCGAGAGGTTCCGGCGGCCGGCAATGGCCTGGATGCGCTGTTCGATCTGAGGGCGCTCGGTCAGCATCGTGTCACGGTCGATGACACCGATGTAGTTGAGATCGATATCCACCGACAGCCGGGGCAGCTCGAAGTGAAAAAGGTTGAGCGCCGTGCCACCCTTCAGGGCCAGCCTGCTTTCCAGGAAGGAGTCTCGGAACAGGGCCTGCAACAGTCCCGCCAACTGGTCGACTTTCTCCAGAATCTCGAGGCGGAAACCTGTTTCGCCCGCCAGTCGGTTCAGGGATTCCACCGAAAGAGTCATGTCGGCTCCTCCCAGTTCCGTTCGGCCAGTGAAGCGGGAACGACCAGGTTCCAGCGTGCAAGAAAGCGCGTGGGCTCGCGGCCGTGTCGGCTCACATAGTGGGGACTGGTCGGGGAAAGCTTGCGCAGTGACTCCAGCGTATCGTTGTCTACCATCAGTCGTTGGCGATTCTCTTCCAGGTACCAGCCGGTCTTGGCGGCGGTGGTGGCATTGCCCAGTGCCGATACATACCGGCAGACCTCCGCCAGGTCGAGATAATCGATCATGTCCAGCGAGCGCCAGACTTCCTCCCAGCCGCCACAAAGGTCGGGGCGGTCCACGGCATCCACCAGGCAGCGTTCCAGCTCCGTAACCTTGATGAGAGTGCCGGAGCGGTCCAGAGCTTCCACCCCGAGATCTTTCCGGCCGCCGCGGACCAGTGCCGGGGGCACCGCCAGGGGTCGGTACTGCGTACCCCGGAATTCGAAGGGGCGCATGTTCCGGCTGACAAGAAACTGGACTTCATTGAAACTGCTGTAGGCGCGGCCATGCAACTCCAGAGCGCTGTGGCAGGCGAGGACCGCGTCGGCGCTGACATGGCCCGCAATCAGAAAGGGATCGACCGGACATACATCCGGCTTGCTTCCCGGAGGCACCACCCAGTACAGACCGCGGCGGACCGGGAGGATATGCCCGCGCTTGCGGTGATAGTCAAGCGATGCCTTGCGCCCTGATCCACGCAGGCCCGTTGCCGCCTCGAACTGGTCGACGCGGAAGACCTTGTGTTGTTTGAGAAAGGTTCCGGGTCCCATTACTTGATAAAAAAGTGGCGAAGGCATAACAATATTATGCCTAACGCGATACACAATCAAGTGAGGCCCGGAGTAGACCGGGAAGCTGGCTATGCTACAAGGGCCATTGAGCCATTGGCCAAAACCGGACCCCGCGCCTGGATGGTTACGAATTCGTTCCCCGGTTTCTCCTGCACACCCTTCCGAAGCCTTTCATGCGGATACTGGTACCTTTTCTTGGGAATCAGATAGGGCCAGAATGAAAGGGAGGGAAGGGACTTTGACTTTGCGCTTTCCTGCCCAGGGCCCCACTGCGTTTCAGCATTCGTGGCGCCAAACGCGCCGAATGCCGATAGGTTCTTCTGACCCAAAAGCGCTAATGAGAATAAAAATCTACAACATAACAAGGGGAATATAATGATTAAGCTTCTTTGGGGGCTAACCGCTGTAGGCTCGGTTCTTGGTGGGCTAACACTCTTTTCAGGGCTTGTGGCTGCAGAAAGCGCCCCGCAAGAGGCTGCGGCCGCAGCGATGGCTGTCGCGATGGCTGCTGTGCCCTATTGTCTTGCAAGGGCCATAAGCGAGTTCGTTGCCATACCGTCAGCCTCAGCGCCACCGCCACCGCCAGTGACCAAGAATACTGATAATTCCGACTGGCACTGAACCTGAATAAATTGGCAAGAGCTGGGCGGATTGCACCAAATGCCATGTAATTTGCGCCGGGGATGCTCGTCATAAGGCGTGATCGCGATTGAAGTCGTAGCAGGGACTACGGCTGAAGGGGCATGCCGGTGCAATATCCTTCCAGCTCTGGAGCCGTCCATCGCGGGACCTCTCCGGTTCGGCGACCCTCCACCAGTCTGGCCAATACGGTCCTGTCCCGGTCGTACAAGCGAGAAGAATGGAAGCGGATCGTGGGGACGGGCGGTGCAACGCCGGAAAGGGCTTGACAGAAGATGGTGCCGAGGGGGGGACTTGAACCCCCACCCTGTTGCCAGGAACGGATTTTGAATCCGTCGCGTCTACCAATTTCGCCACCTCGGCGGAGCGCACGGAGTATAGCAGCGTGGCGGGCGCTTCCATAGCGCTTCGCTCCCCGCAGCCCGCTTCGTCCATTGTCACGCGTAACGTGACAGAGTATAATGTAGGAATGATCAGGACGTTCGCCGACAAGCGTACAAGGGAGCTGTATATCCGGGGCAAGGCAGCCCGCTTTCCGGCGGATCTGGCCAGGCGGGCGGCGCGGAAGCTGGAGTATGTGAATCTTGCGGCCCGGCTGGATGATCTGAAGGTCCCGCCCGGCAATCGACTTCATGCACTGGCGGGGGACAGGAAGGGTCAGTACTCGGTCTCCATCAATGATCAGTGGCGTATCTGCTTTCGTTTCATTGATGGGGATGCGTACGACGTGGAGGTTTGCGATTATCACTGAAGCGGGCTGTGGGTCATGAATATGGAAAACATTGCGGAAATGAAACGCAGGCCTACGCATCCGGGAGAAATGCTGCGGGAGGATTTCCTGCCCGACTATGAGCTGACTCGCGCAGAGCTGGCCAGGGCGCTGGGGGTCTCCCGGCAGTCCGTCAATGAGCTGCTGCGCGAGCGCCGCGCGCTCAGTCCGGAAATGGCACTACGGTTGGGCCGGCTGTTCGGGAATTCGCCGGAGTTCTGGCTGAATGCACAGCGGGCCGTGGACCTGTGGGATGCGGAGCAGGTGATCAGAAAGGACGTGGCCCGGATCAAGCCGTTGGCTGCGATGTAGGGTGCGGCTTTGCCGCACCGTGGCGAGCAGCGAGAGGCGAGGACAAGAGCTGACCGCTCGGGAATCCCTCCTCAGCTTCCCAGTCCCTCTCCTGCCGGGGAGGGTGTCGTAAAAACCTTGCTGACTACTTCGTCGCTCGCGATGTAGAGCCTCCCCCTGCGAAGGGGGAGGTATGGAGGGGGAGGCCGCCGTTAGGCGGCCAGCGGCCCTTGTGGGGGAGGATTCTGGGGCGAAGGGACCGGCCAATCAGCGACCCTCGCGTAAGCCGTGCTCGCGGGAGC
>SLJS01000302.1 GCA_007135015.1 Alcanivorax sp.
AGGCAGCGGCCCTGTCGCCAGCACCGTTCACCTCGTCGGCAAGCGCCTCCCCGCGTCGCACTGACTTTTCCGGGCGGCGAATGTAATGAGGCGCGCGGATCATTCCACCAGATCTTCCACATCCGGTCGTCCTTCCGTTTGCGCATCCACTCGAAGCGCTCTCGCCAGTCCGTAGCAGCCGACCAGAAGGAAAACCGTCATGGGCAGTGCCGGTGTGAGCGAGGCGGTTCGCAGCGCCACCAGCCCGCCGGCCGCCAGCAGGGTCGCGGCCACCACTCCTTCGGCCACGCACCAGAAAATGCGATAGGCCACCGGCGGGTGACGGTGGCCTCCGGAGGTGACCATCACGTCCACCAGTGAGCCCGAGTCCGACGAAGTGATGAAGAAGATTACCACCACCAGCATTCCGAGTACCGACATCAGCCAGGTCATGGGCAGTTGCTGCAGCAATGCGAACAGCGAAAAGGCCTCGTCCTCCAGGCTCGGCCCGGCAATGCCCCCGGCGCCGAACTGCTCGATATACAGCGCCGAGCCGCCCATCACCGAGAACCAGAAGAAGCCCCCCAGCGTGGGCGCCAGCAGCATGGCGAGAATGAACTGGCGCACGGTCCGTCCCCGGGATATGCGTGCCGCAAAGACGCCCACGAATGGACACCAGGCGATCCACCAGCTCCAGTAGAACAGCGTCCAGTCCCGCTGCCAGCCACCGTTTGCGGTGGTGTCCACATTGAAACTGATGCGCGGCAGGTTCTGCAGGTACTGGCCGATGCCGGAGACGAAGGTCTCGAGAATGTAGACGGTGGGGCCGGCAACGAACACGAAGGCGAGCAGCACAACCGCCAGGGCCACATTGAGCTGACTGAGCCGCCGGATGCCGATCTTCAGGCCCGTGACCACGGAAATCGTGGCAATGGTCGTGATCACGGCAATGATCAGCAATTGCACCAGAAGACTCCCTGGCACCCCGGCGATCAGGCCCAGGGCGCTGTTGATCTGCATGGCCCCCAGGCCCAGGGACGTGCCGACACCGAACAGGGTGCCCACGGTGCAGAGAATGTCCACCAGATGGCCGGGCCAGCCGTACATGCGGTCGCCGATCAGCGGATAGAGCAGCGAGCGTGGCGCCAGGGGCAGCTCATGGCGGAAGTGGAAGTAGGCCAGCGGCAGGGCGATGGCGATGTAGATGGCCCAGGGGTGCAGCCCCCAGTGAAAGAAGGTCAGCAGCATGGCCTCGCGGATCGCCTCCGGGGTGCGCGTCTGCGAGACCGGGGGCGCCAGATAGTGCTCGATGGGTTCGGCGACCCCGAAGAAAACAAGACCGATGCCCATGCCGGCGGCCATGAGCATGGTGAACCAGGTCAGCGAGTGGAACTCCGGTTGCGCATGATCGCCCCCCAGCCGGATATTCCCGGTCCGCCCCACGCCAAGCCAGACCACGAAGACAAGAATGGCGCTGGCCGACAGGATATAGAACCAGCCGAAGTACCCGATGATGGCATCCTGGACCAACGAGAAGGTGGCGGCGGCATGGGCGGTAAACAGCGCCCCATAGACCACGAAGGCAAGGATGAGCCCCGCCGCGCCCAGAAACACCGGTGGGCTCATGGTTTCGCGAAATTGCCGGATCAGCTTCCGCACGATGTGCCTGCCCCTTGACCCCGATATCCTCTCCCGGCGCCGCCCTGGTTTCAGTGCCGAAGGTCTGATTCATGAATACCAGCATAACGAACCGAGAGCGTTTTCCATTGACAGTGGTCAATGCCGTCCCACCGGCTCGGCGGACAATGAACCGCAAGTGCTTTCAAGGGGCAGAGTCGTGCAGACAGTCGGCAACAACGCGGTCACACAGCCGGAGCGATCCGGCCTCATCGAGGTGCGGTTCCATGGCCGAGGAGGCCAGGGCAATGTGGCGGCCTCCTGGCTGCTGGCGGCGGCCGTCATTCGCGAAGGGCGCTTCGCCCAGGCATTCCCGGCCTTCGGCGCGGAGCGCCGGGGTGCGCCGGTGGTGGCCTACGTGCGTATGGCCCGGTACAGGCTGCGACGCCGCTCGAGTGTGCTGCACCCGACTTTCCTGATCGTACAGGACAGTGGCCTGCTTTCAGTGCCGGGCGTGCTTGATGGGCTTGTCGGTGGCGGCGCCGTACTGGTCAACAGCCATGAGCCCAGTGAGTCGCTTACTCATCGCCTGGGTGTGCCCGCGGTGGCGTTGCCCGCCGAAGACATGGCCCGCGAAGTGCTGGGCAGGCCGGTACCCAATACCGCCCTGCTTTCGGCGTTCGTCACACTCACGGGACTGCTGTCACGCGAATCACTGGAAGCGGAAGTCGCCGAGCGTTTCGCGGGCAAGGGCGAAGAGACGGTGAACCGGAACATTGCGCTGATTCGCCGGGCGGCGGAAGCCGTGCCCGCCTTCGGCTGGAAGGAGGCATCGAATGCCGCGCGCGCTTGAAGGCTCGCAGGCCGTGGCCCGCGCGGTGGGGCTGTGCCGGCCGCAGGTGGTCTCGGCCTATCCCATTACGCCGCAGACCCATATCGTCGAGGGAATCTCCCGGCTGGTCGCCGATGGCGCATTGCACTGCGAGTACATAAGCGTGGAAAGCGAGTTCTCCGCCGCCTCCGTGGCCCTGGGCGCGGCCGCCGCGGGTTCCCGCGCCTACACCGCCAGTGCCTCCCAGGGCATCCTGCTGATGTCGGAAGTGCTCTACAACATCGCCGGGCTGCGGGTGCCCCTGGTGATGACCTGCGCCAACCGCGCCCTGTCGGCCCCTGTCTCCATATGGAACGACCAGCAGGACGCCATGGCGGTGCGTGACGCCGGCTGGGTGCAGCTCTTCTGTGCCGACATCCAGGAAGCCGTGGACACCCACATCCAGGCGTTTCGTATTGCCGAGCGTACCGAAGTGCCGGTGATGGTGTGCATGGACGGTTTCACCCTCACCCACACGCTCGAGCCGGTGGAGCTGCCGGAGCAGCAGCAGGTGGACGACTTCCTTCCGCCCTTCCATTTCTCGCGCACCCTGGATCCGTCCCGGCCCCTGTCGATGGGCACGCTCGTTTCGCCGGACTACTTTTCCGAGGTCCGCCACACCCAGCATGAAGCCGTGCTGGCCACCGCCACCGAAATCGAATCCGCCGACCGTGACTGGGAGGCCGCCACCGGCCGCGGCTATGGGGGCCTGTTGCAGGTGCGCGGCGACCCCGGGGCGGTGACGGGAATTCTGGCACTGGGCGGTGTGCTGGGCACACTGGAAGACGCGCGGGACGAGTATCCGGAGTGCTCCGCGGTGCGACTGATCAAGCTGCGCAGTTTCAGGCCCTTTCCGGTGGATGCGCTGCTGCGTGCCTGTGAAGGCCTGGAGGATCTCATCGTGCTGGAGCGGGCCCTCAGTCCCGGCGGCCCCGGCATTCTCTGGCCCGAAGTGCGAGCCAGCCTCTGCGAAATGGAGCGGCCGCCGCGCGTGCACGGCGTTGCTGCGGGCCTGGGTGGCCGGGATATCCCCCTTTCCATTCTGCCGCGGCTGCTTTCTCTTTCGGGAAACCCGCCCGGTCGTTTCCGGATCATTGACCTGGAGCCGGAGAGGCTGCCGAGGGAGGGGGCCCATGACTGAAGCACAGACAGTACGCATCGAGCACCTGCGCCGACGGCAGCCACGGTTCTCCGGTCTGGCACCGGGCCACCGCGCCTGCCAGGGCTGCGGCCAGGCGCTGGCCGCGCGGCTGGTCACCGAAGCGACCGGTCCCGACGTGGCGGTAACCAACGCCACGGGCTGCCTGGAAATCTTCACCACCCCCTGGCCGGAATCGTCCTGGCGCGTGCCCTGGCTGCACTCGCTGTTCGAAAACGCCGCGGCCGTGGCTTCCGGAGTGGAGGCCGCCTGGCGCATGCAGGGGCGCGAGAGCAAGGTGCTGGCTTTCGCCGGCGATGGCGGCACCTTCGACATCGGCCTCCAGGCGCTCTCCGGCATGGTCGAGCGTGATCATGACGTGCTGTTCGTCTGTTACGACAACGAGGCGTACATGAATACCGGTATCCAGCGTTCCAGCTCCACGCCCCACGCCGCTGCCACCACCACGTCGCCGGCGGGCAGTGAGCGCATGGGCAAGCGTCACCTCAAGAAGGACATCCTGGGCATCATCGCCGCCCACAACATGCCCTATGCGGCTACCGCTTCGGTGGCCTACCCGTCGGATCTGCGCACGAAGGTGCGCCGGGCAATGGCGGTGAAGGGCCCCACCTTCCTGCAGATCTACGCCCCCTGTCCGCTTGGTTGGGCCCATGGGGGCGAACTCAGTATCGAGGTGGCGCGCCTGGCCGTGCAGACCGGCATTTTCCCGCTGATCGAAATGGAGCGCGGGCGGGTCATTGGCGTCATGCCCGTGCGTGAGCAGCGCCCGGTCACCGACTTTCTGCGCCCGCAGGGGCGCTTCGCCCATCTTTTCGAGGACCATGCCCGCGCCCGCGAAGAGCTGGCCCATCTGCAGGCGCTGGCCGATCACAACATCGAGCGCTACGGCCTCGCCGGTGAAGCGCCCCAGCGTTTCGACAGCGAGGGCGCCGATACCGTGCACCGTGGCGGTGTGCGCCGGGGATGAAGGAGAGGCCGTCATGAAGCGCATCAATGTGGGAGCCTGGTCGCCACCAGGTACCACCGAAGCCAACCATACCGGCACCTGGCGCCAGCAGCGACCGGAGCACCGCCACACTGCCGCGCCCTGCCACGGAGCCTGCCCCGCCGGCGAGGATCCCCAGGCCTGGATCGCCGCCCTTCAGGAGGGACAGCCGCGCAAGGCCTGGGAGATCCTGGTGGCGGCCAATCCGCTGCCGGCCATTACCGGCCGCGTTTGCCACCACCCCTGCGAGAGTGCCTGCAACCGCGGAAATCTCGACGAAGCCATTGCCATCCACGGCGCCGAGCGCTGGCTGGGTGACGAGGCCATTCGCCGGGGCTGGGATTACGAGGTCGGCGGCGTGTCCGTCGACGCGCCCCGGGTGGCGGTGGTCGGCGCCGGTCCCGCCGGGCTCTCCTGTGCCTATCATGCCCTCGCCCGCGGTTTTCGCGTCACCCTGTTCGAGGCGACCGCCGTGGCCGGCGGCCTGTTGCGTACCATTCCCGACTACCGGCTTCCCACCGGCGTCATGGAAGCCGAACTGGAGCGCCTGCTGGCGCTGGACATGGAAACCCGTTTTCGCTGTCGCCTGGGCCGTGATGTCTCCCTCGACGAATTGCGCCACGACTTCAGTGCCGTATTTCTGGCGCCGGGCACGGAGCGTGCCCGGCAGTGGAGCGTTGACGGCGTCACCCCCGGTGATCTTCACCACGGCCTTGAATTGCTGCGTGAGAATGCGGACCCGGGTGACGCTTTCGTGGGCAAGCGCGTTGCCGTCGTCGGCGGAGGCAACACCGCGCTGGATCTCGCGCGGGTGCTGCGGTTGCGGGGTGCCCGCGAAGTCCATGTGATCAGCTATCGCACCCTCCCCGCCGCCGGTGTGGCGGCCGAGGAAGCCATGAGTGCGATTCACCGGGAAGTGAAGCAGTCCCTGGAGGAAGGCGTGCGGATTCATGACCGCCACGGCCTGCGTCGACTGCTGTTGCGTGGCGAACGTGTGGTGGGCGTGGAACTGGTGCGCATGCAGAAGATGGACCGCGGCGACGGCCAGCGTGAGCTGGTGGCCTTCGAAGGTACGGAAACCGTGCTGGAGGTGGACCAGGTCATTCCCGCCATCGGTCAGGAGGTGGAGCCCGAAGGCCTGGAGGGCCTGGTGCGCGGGCGCTATCTCCACCCCGATGCCTGGGGCCTGATCCCCGGGCGGGGCGAACTCTATTGCGGCGGGGATGCACGGGGCGACCGGGGAACCGTAAGCGCCGCCGTCGGCGACGGCCGCCGCGTGGCCAAGGCGATTCACGATGCCTGGCGCGGGCGTCAGCGCCCCGCCTTTGCACTGCCTGAAGGTATACCGTATGACTGGCTCAACCCCGCCTATTTTGACCATGCACCCCGTGCAAGCGAGAACCTGGTGCCCGTGGCCGAGCGTGTACCGGTGGTGGAGATCGACCGGGGAAACAGTGAGGCGGAGTTGCGCGACGAGGCCGAGCGCTGCATGTCCTGCGGCAACTGCATAGCCTGTGACAACTGCTGGACACTGTGCCCGGATTCGGCGGTACTCAAGACCCGCGAGCAGGCCGCTGACGGCTCGCACTATGTATTCGACTACGACTACTGCAAGGGCTGCGGGCTCTGTGCCCGCGAATGCCCCACGGGCTATATACGCATGATCCGGGAAGGCTGACCCGAGAGCCGGGGCAAGCCCGGTTCCAGGGCGCCGGGCGCCTCGGCTGTCAGACGGCGGTGGCCTGTGGCCACAGGGATCGGATGTCTTTCGGAAGCTGTGCCCTGACCTTTTCCAGCTCCCCGGCGGGGATGTGGCGTTCGAGCACACGGAAAACCGCCGCCACCGACGGCTCCAGCTCCTCGTCCCGATTGCGTGCATAAAGGCTGGCTACATGATCAAGGAAATCTTCCCGGTGGCGGTATTTTCTCGGGCGGTTTTCGGGATGCCAGCCCTCATAATAAAGGCCCCGTAACAGCATCGGCATATTCGAGGCCAGGTCCGCGGCCTCGTGAGGCGTCAGACGATCGCGCAGCGTATGCAAAACCGCGCGCATCGTGGAGTAGGCCCTGCGGGGGTCGCTCCACCCGGCCTCCTCCATCATGTCCCGGATCCAGCCTTCCGACTTGGTAATGGAGGGTTCGAAAAGATTGCGCAAGGCGCTCATGGCTTTCTCCCTGCCCGCATGGGCTTGATGACGCTCTGTCCCTTTTTATCCCTGCCGGCATTGCCGCAGGTTGACCCTCATCAATGATCACGGCGATGGCTGTTCACCGTAAAGCGGCCGGCCACGGCCGCACGGCGTCAAAAGATTGACGGCTGTCAGAGGTCCACGGTTGCCTTTGCCTGATGCTGGGACCATGCCGGAACGTCCCGAAAGGCCTGGAGCCTGCGAATGAACCGCGAAAGCAATGACGAGGGCGCTGCGCGGACCTGTAAATCTGTTGCCGCCCTTCGCTTCCGCGGTGCTCGAACGTATCCCGGAAGGACGTCGCGGCGCCGCCCTGATGAGGAGAACTGAGAGCGTGCGCGCGCGGGTTCAGTCCGCGGCAAGCCTTTCGCGCAGCCGTGCCAGCGCTTCGTCGCTCCAGCCCGGCGGCTCGGTCAGCGCGACCCAGGCGTCCAGGTAATGCTCCGGCGCGTACTTGTGGCCATAGCCGGTGGGTGAAGTCCCCGCGATCATGTCCGCGGCCAGTTGCAGCATGGTCACGATGGGGAACCACCGCAGCTCATCCGATACATCCGGGCCGCGCGGCTCCTTCATCCAGTCGGGCTCGCGGTAGAACGAACCGGGGCTGAAGAAGGTGACGGGGTCACTGGCATACTGCAGGAAGGCCATCCGGAAGGAGCCCCATTCGTTCCGGCCCTGTTCCAGGCCGCCGTCCTGGTTGGCAAAGCGCACCACCGAGTCGTCACGGAACCGCGGACGCCAGGCGGGCGAGCCCGGCCTGCGGCGCTCGGTGATGGAGCGCCAGGTTTCGCTGCGATACGGCGGGCCGCTCCAGAGCACACCCCGGAACGGATCATCAATGATGTCGTAGAGATCAAAGGAGCGGTCGGAATTGAGCGCCCCAAGGCTCAGGCCATAAAGATAGAGTTCCGGGCGGTTGCCCCGGGGCAGTCGGCTCCAGTGGCCGTAGACCTTCTCGAACAGCGCACGCGCCATTTCCGCCCCGTAGGCACCTTCCGACATCAGCGCCAGCGGGCTGGGCAGATAGGAATACTGCGCGGCGACACTGGCCACGTCCCCCCGGTGCAGGTACTCCAGCGGTTTCATGGCCGCCTCGTCCACCCAGCCGGTACCGGTGGGCGTGATCAGCACCAGCACCGAGCGTCCAAAGGCGTCCGTCCGCTTGAGTTCCTCGAGTGCCAGTTCGGCGCGTTCCTCGAGTGTCTCTGCCGCGTTCAGGCCCACATACACCCGCATCGGCGAGGCGGCGGGTTCGCCGGCATGCTCGCGCACCTCCTCGGCCGTGGGGCCCCGGGAGATGAACCGACGTCCCTGACGGCCCATGCCTTCCCAGGCAAGCAGTGATTCCGCGCTTCCCGCCCGCAGCGGATCCCCGGGGGCGGGAAAGTCCGGTTCCATCAGCGCATCAATCTGCTGGTAGGAACCGTCGGCGGCGCGCAACGCCATGGAAAACAGCACCCCTTCCACCAGCGACCAGAACACCACAAAAGCCAGCAACAGCCCGGCGAAGGTGGACACGCGGCGCGGGACGTAGTGTCTGAGCTTTCGCGACGGCAGCAGAAAGGCCCAGCGAAACAGTCTGCCCGCGGCCAGTAGCGCCAGAAACATGGTCAGTGCCACGCCTCCGACCACCAGTGGCTGTACTCTTCCCGCCTCTTCCATCTCCATGAGTGCGCGCACGCCGTTCTGCCAGTCACTCGCGCGCCACAGGAACAGGGCAGCCAGCAGGATGCACAGGCTCGTGGCCACCCATTGCACAATGCGTCGTACCGAAGCGCTGAACGCAGGCAGCTCAAGATAGCGCCACAGCGCGTGACCGAGCACACCGATGCCGTATCCCGCGGCGAGTGACAGCCCGGAGATGATTCCCTGGACCACGAACGGCCGCGGCAGCAGGCTGGGCGTCAACGAGAACGCGAAGAACAGCGTGCCCAGGAGCAGGCCCGCAGTGGAGAATTGGGCGAACAGGCGTTTCACCAGCATCCGTTACTCACCTTGCTATTCAGTCCGGTCACAGACGGAA
>SLJS01000097.1 GCA_007135015.1 Alcanivorax sp.
AGGGGAGAGGGACCCTCCAGCAAGGCTGTGCACTGAAGAGCTTCTCGCCCGGGGGCGTTTCATTTGAGAAAGGGTGTACTCCCGCGCCAGGGACGTCAGGACTTGCGTTGTTCCCTGCGATAGCGCGCCGGTGTGGTGCCCGCCCAGCGGCGGAAGGCGTGGATGAAGGCGGCGGATTCCTCGTAGCCGAGTCGCTCGGCAATCTGCTCAACGGGCAGGCGGGTATCTTCGAGCAGTTGCTGTGCCTTTTTCAGTCGCACCTCGTTGAGCAGTTGGCGAAAGGAGCTGTCTTCCTCGCTCAGCCGGCGACGGAAGCTGCGCTCGGGTATGCCAAATGTGGCGGCCACCTGTGCGGCGGACGGGTATTCATCCTGGAACATCTCCAGGTGGGTGCGCACCTTGTCGGAGAGCTGTCCGTTGCCGGTGCCGCGCTGGGCGAGCAGCTGGTCGCACTGGGCGCGGTACATCCGGTGGGCGGTCTGGTTGGCGGTGGGAAACGGCAGGTGCAGGTAGTCGTTGCGCATATGGATGCGCGCATGGTCCGAGCCGAAGTCCACCGGGCAGCCGAAATGCTCGCTGTAGGCCTGCGCTTCGGGCGGCTCCGGATAGGGCATCTCGATGCGCTCGGGCAGCAGGTCCACACCCAGGTTGACCTGCATGTCGCGCATCAGCTGCCAGGTGCCGGAAACCTCCCCGTCCATGCGAAAACGCAGGATGTCCCGTGGCAGGGCCGGGGGCGTGAGCACCAGGGTGCTTATACCCTCGCCGGGCTCCAGGGCGACTTCGCTGAACAGATAGGTCAGCTCCCGGTATTCGATGGCGGTGCGCAGGGCCTCCCAGGCGTTCTCGCAGGTCATCAACAGCATGGTGAAGGGGCCGTAGCCGGCCAGGCTGAAACGCGCGCCGGCCTTGAGCGCGGCCAGCGGGTTGCGCAGGTGCCGGGTCAGTTCGGCAAGAATCTCCAGCTCCCGGGAACGCTCGATCTCGGCGGTGGGGTCCATGCGCTCCGGGTCGAGTCCGTACTTCTCCATGACCGGGGTGCAGTCCTCGCCGATGTCCTGCAGGCCCTGCAGGGTGTACACCAGCCCGAGTATGGATCGGCTGCTCATGGTTGTCCTCTGGCCGGAATAATCAATCAGCAATCAGCCTAACAGGCCGGGTGCCCGGGCGCGAGATCAATGCGCCGGCGGTTGCTGCTCCTGTCCGGCTGGGGCTTCCGGTGCGCCGGCGTACTGCTCCACCACCGATGCCGCCACCAGATCGCCGATGACGTTCAGCGTGGTCCGGCTCATGTCCAGGATGCGGTCCACACCAATGATCAGGGCGATGCCCTCGGCGGGAATCCCGATGCTTCCCAGCAGCATGGACAGAATCACGATTCCGATTCCGGGAGTGCCTGGTGACCCGATGGACGCACCCACGGCGAGAAGCACCACCAGCAGCACGCCGGCCAGCCCCACTTCCACCTGGAAGACCTGAGCCAGAAACAGGGTGGCTACCACCTGGTACAGGGCGGTGCCGCCCATGTTGATGGTGGTCCCCAGGGGAATCACGAAGCGGGCGATGCCGGGGCGCACACCCAGACGCTGTTCTGCGGTCTGGATGCTCAATGGCATGACCGCCGCCGAGCTGGAAGTGGAAAACGCCAGTAGCAGAGCATCGCGGCTCTGGCGCAGGAACTCCAGCGCCGGGCGCCGCCGCAGCAGTCGGAAAATCGCGAGATACATAAGCAGGGCGGTGAACAGTGCACCGAGTACGGTCAGCACATAAACGCCCATGCCGAGCAGCGCGTCCAGCCCCATGCGGGAGGTGAGCTGGGCCATGAGTCCGAATACGGCGAAGGGAACCAGGAACATGGCCCAGCGCACCACCACCATGCTCAGGTTCTGGATGCTGCCCAGCAGCTCGATCAGAGGCCGGCTCTGGGTCCGGGGTATGGTCACCAGTGCCAGGCCCACCAGCAGAGCAAAGACCACCACCTGCAGCATGTTCTGCTCGACGCCGGCTTGCAGCGGATTGGTGGGAATCAGGGTGGTCAGTTGCGCGGGGATGTCCGAAAACGAAAGGGTTGCCGCCGGCGTGACGCCAGCGGCGGGCAGGGATTCCTCGAGCCCGGCCCTCGGCAGGTAATCGCCGGGACGGATCAACAGTGCCGCAGCCAGGCCGATCAGTGCCGCGCCCAGCGTGGTCAGCAGGAAGAACAGGCCGGTTCGCAGGCCGGTGCTGCGCAGCTGCTGGATGTCGTCGCTGCCGGCCATGCCCAGAATGATCGAGGCCACCACCAGCGGGATCACGATCATCTGCACCAGGGCCAGGAACACATATCCGGGCAGCGCGAGCCAGCTTCCCAGCGTGCGGGCGGTATCGGGATGGAGGAGTTCCCCGGTCGGCCCAATCGCCAGGCCGGCGGCGATGCCCGCGAACATGGCCAGCAGCACCTGCAGCCACAACCGTGCGCGGACGAAGCCGGAAAGCTGCCGGGTCAGACGCTGGATCGCCGGGGTATCGGCGGGTATAAGCTGGGGGCGGGGCATGGACGCTCCGGCGCGCAATCATGGGCGCGTTATTGTGCAGCATGTTCAGCCATGGCGCACGGACTCCGGGCCAGTGTGGCATTGCAATGGGTTCCATGGCTTGCAACGGTGCGCAATGGCCCCATGAAGGAAGGGGAACAGACTGAACGGCAGACAGGAGACGGACCATGGCGAATACGGACGAATATATCGAGAAGCTGAAGCAGAAGCTCGGCGAATGGGAAGAAGAGCTCGGAAACCTGGAAGAGAAAGCCCGGGGTGCCCGCGAGGATCTGCGGCGCGAGTGGGAGCAGCGCCGGGATGACCTGCGCGCCCGGCGCGATGAAGTGCGCAACAAACTCGAGGAGCTGCGCAGCAGCGCAGGCTCCACCGGTGAGGAGCTCAAGCGGGATCTGGACCGCATGCGCGAGACCATTTCCAGGGGAATCCGCGACCTGCGCGATCAGCTGCGCAGATAACCGGCCCGGGGTGATTCGCGGGGCGTGGCAGGCGCGCGTTATACTTGCGGCCCCGCAATCATCAATGAGGCACCATGATCCGTTACCGTATTCAACCGGCCCGGCCCGAGGCGCGGATATTCCAGGTGAGCCTGGAGATCAGCGAGCCCCTTGCCGACGGGCAGGTATTGCGCATGCCCGCCTGGATTCCGGGCAGCTACATGATCCGTGATTTTGCCCGTCATGTAGTGCGGTTCGAGGCGTCGGAGAACGGACAGCGGCTGGGCTGGCAAAAGCTGGACAAGGACAGCTGGCAGCTGGACCCGGCCACCGGGCCGGTAACGGTGGATCTGGAAGTCTATGCCAGCGACCTCTCGGTGCGCGGCGCGCACCTGGATACCACCCACGGATACTTCAACGGGCCCTGTGTCTTTCCCGAGGCGGTGGGGCATGAACATCTTGCCTGTGAAGTGGAGGTGCTCGCGCCGCAGGGCGCCGACTACAACGGCTGGCGGCTGGCCACCGGCATGCCCCGGGTCGATGGCGGGGACTGGGAGTTCGGACGTTTCCGCGCGGAGAATTATGACGCCCTGATCGATTACCCGATGGAGATGGGGCGCTTCGATGTGGAAGGCTTCGAGGTGTGTGGCGTGCCCCACTGGGTGGTGATTTCCGGGCGTCACCGTACCGACATGGCGCGGCTGGTTGCCGATCTGGCGCCAATCTGCGAGCAGCATATCCGCCTGTTCGGCGAGCCGCCGCCGATGGAGCAGTACCTGTTTCTGGTCCGCGCCACGGGCAGTGACTACGGTGGCCTGGAACATCGCAACTGCAGCAGCCTGATGTGCTCGCGCGGCGACCTGCCGCGGCGCACCGACACACCCGGCGAGGTGCGCAATGGCTACCGCACCTTTCTGGGCCTGTGCAGCCACGAGTACTTCCATAGCTGGAATATCAAGCGCATCAAGCCGGAGGCCTTCACGCCCTTTGATCTGGGCCGGGAAAGTCACACCGAACTGCTCTGGGCCTTCGAGGGCATTACCAGCTATTACGATGATCTGGCGCTGGTACGTGCCGGGCGGATCACGCCGGAGAGTTATCTGGAGCTGCTCGGCCAGACCATCACCCGGGTGTATCGCGGCACTGGCCGGCACAAGCAGACGGTGACCGAATCGAGCTTCGATGCCTGGACCCGTTTCTACAAGCAGGACGAGAACGCGCCCAATGCCATCGTCAGTTACTATGCCAAGGGCTCGCTGGTGGCGCTGGCGCTGGATCTGACCCTGCGTGAACTGACCGGCGGAGACCGGAGCCTGGATGATGTGATGCGGCTGCTCTGGGAGCGGCACGGCCGCACCGGCGTGGGCGTGCCCGAGCAGGGAATCCAGGCGCTCGCCGAGGAAGTGGCCGGCCAGTCGCTGGCGGAATTCTTTGATCATGCGCTCTACAGCACCCGTGACCTGCCGCTGGAGGAACTGCTGGGCAATCACGGCGTGCAGTTGAACTGGCGGCCCCCCGCCGGACACAACGACCGGGGCGGCAAGCCGGGGCCATCCTCCGCGCCGGTGCATCTGGGCATCCGGGTGGGCGAGGACCCGCTGGGCGCGCGTATCCTGGTGGCCCATGAGCAGGGGGCGGCGGTGTCGGCGGGCCTGTTCGCCGGGGACGTGATCATTGCCCTGGACGGGGTCAGGACCGACGCCCGGAGCCTGGACGAGCACCTGACCGCCTGGCAGCCGGGCGAGGACGTGGACGTTCATTTCTTTCGCCGTGATGAACTCTACCGGTGCCGGGTCCGGCTGGAGGCGGGCGAGGCCAGCACGGCCTGGTTGACCCTGACCGGGCAGGAAGCAGGAGCGGAACCCCCCGCGGAACCCCCCGCCTGGCTGCGGGGGGAGCGGGGCTGATCCGTGACGCGCGAAGTCGCTGACGAGGCCGGCACGCGGGAAGCCACCCTCCAGGAACTGGAGGCGCTGCTGGAGCAGGCCTGGCCGCCCGAGCGTGAAACATTGCGGCGGCGCCTGCGGGAGCTGCGCAAGCGTTTCAGCGCGCGCGGACTGGAAGCGGTGCGTCGTGACCTGCACGCTTCGGTTCACCGCAGCGCCCGGCGCCGGGCGCTGGAGCCGGTATTGCACTGGCCCGACCTGCCGGTGGTGGCGCATCGCCAGCGTCTGCGCGAGGTGATCGCCGAAAACCAGGTGGTGGTGGTCGCTGGCGAAACCGGCTCCGGAAAGACCACGCAGCTTCCCAAGATCTGTCTGGAACTCGGCCGCGGCCGCGACGGCATGATCGGCCATACGCAGCCGCGACGGCTGGCGGCGCGCTCGGTTTCCGCCCGGCTGGCCGAGGAGCTGACCAGCGAGGTGGGTGGGCTGGTGGGCTACCGGGTGCGGTTTACCGACCAGGTTGGCGAGGACACCCTGGTCAAGCTGATGACCGACGGCATGCTGCTCGCCGAATTTCAGGGCGACGCACTGCTGTCCCGGTACGACACTCTGATCATCGACGAGGCTCACGAACGGAGCCTGAACATCGATTTCCTGCTAGGGATCATCCGCCAGCTGTTGCCCCGGCGACCGGATCTCAAGGTCATCATTACCTCGGCGACCATCGACCACGAGCGTTTTTCCCGGCACTTCGGTAATGCGCCGGTGGTGGAGGTCTCCGGCCGCACCTGGCCGGTGGAGGTGCGCTACCGGGAGCCGCCGGGGCAGGGCGACTACGATCTCAACCGGGAAGTCGAGGCGGTGCTCGCCGAGATCGCCCGCGAGGAACGCGGTGATCCGCCGGCGGCCCGGGATGTGCTGGTATTTCTCAGCGGCGAGCGCGAGATCCGCGACCTGCATCACCATCTGCGCCGCTGCCATCTGCCCGACACCGAAATCCTGCCGCTCTATGCCCGGCTGGGCCGTGGCGAACAGAACCGCGTGTTCGAGCCCCACCGGGGCCGTCGCGTGGTGCTGGCCACCAATGTGGCGGAGACCTCGCTGACCGTGCCCGGCATTCGCTACGTCATTGACGCCGGCACCGCGCGGATCAGCCGCTACAGTGTGCACAGCAAGGTGCAGCGGCTCCCCGTGGAGCCCATCAGCCGCGCCAGCGCCGCTCAGCGCGCCGGCCGTGCCGGGCGGGTAATGCCCGGCATCTGCTACCGCCTGTACAGCGAAGAGGATTTTCTTGCCCGCCCGGAATTCACCGATCCGGAGATTCGCCGGACCAATCTGGCTTCGGTGATCCTGCGCATGGCGGATGCCGGACTGGGCCGGGTGGACGAGTTCCCATTCCTGGACCCGCCCGACGGCCGGCTGGTGCGCGACGGCTACCGGCTGCTGGAGGAACTGGGTGCACAGGAGGGTGGCCGGCTGACCGACCTGGGCCGGCAGCTGGCACGGCTGCCGCTGGACCCCAGACTGGGACGGATGGTGCTGGCGGCATGGGAAAAGGGAGCGCTGGAGGAAGTGCTGGTGATCGTCTCGGCGCTGTCGGTGCAGGACCCGCGTGAACGGCCGGCGGAGAAGACACAGCAGGCGGACGAGGCCCACAGGCCCTTTACGGATCGCGATTCGGACTTCCTGTTCTTTCTGAACCTCTGGCGCTGTGCCGAGGAGGAGCGCCAGGCCCGCGGGCGTAACCAGTACGAGAAGTGGCTGAAGAAAAACTTCCTGTCGCCGGCACGCATGCGCGACTGGCGCGACACGCACCGTCAGTTGCTGCTGCAGTGCCGGGAAATGGGCATGCATGCGCGGGCCGGGGCGCCGGCCGACCATGAGGCCATTCATCGCAGCCTGCTCACCGGGCTGCTCGGTCATGTGGTCAAGCGCACCGAACAGGGCGAATGGCTTTCGACCCGCAACCGCAAGCCCGTGCTCTGGGCGGGCTCGGCGCTGGCGAAGAGCAAGGCCTCCTGGCTGATGGCCGCGGAGCTGGTGGATACCGGCCGGCTTTTCGCACGCACCCTGGCCCGGGTGGAGCCGGAATGGATCGAGGCCGAAGGCGCCCACCGGGTAAAGCGCCGGTATCTCGAGCCCCACTGGTCGAAGAAGCGCGGCTGCGTGATGGCAAAGGAACAGGTTTCGCTGTTCGGACTGCCACTGATTTCCGGCCGCCGGGTTCACTACGGGCCCATTGACCCGCCGCTCGCCCGCGAGATCCTGATCCGCGAGGCACTGGTGGCGGGCAACCTGAGAGAAGAGCCGGAGTTCGTCCGCCATAACCGGCAGTTGGTGGCCGAGCTGGAGGAAGTGGAGCACAAGCTGCGCCGCCGGGGGCTGCTGGCCGATGAGCAGGTCCAGGTGGATTTCTACATTGAGCGGCTGCCCGGGGAGTTCTACACCCTCGCCGGGGTGCTGGACTGGTACCGCAAGCATGCCACTGCCGCGCAACGGCAGGCACTGCACATGGATGCCTCGCTGCTGCTTCCGGAGGAGCCGGACCTGGAGCCGGGGGACTTCCCCGACGAACTGGAACTCGACGGCCTGCGTCTTCCCCTGGAATACAGCTTCGACCCCCGGGGCAGCCGTGACGGTGTCACCCTGGTGGTGCCGGTGGAGGTGCTCAACCAGGTGCCCGAAGGGGCGCTGCAGTGGCTGGTGCCCGGGCTGCTGCCGGAACTGCTGGAGAAGTTGCTGCGCGGGCTGCCCAAGGCCCGGCGGCGGCATTTCGTGCCGGTGCCGGAGTATGTGCGCGCGCTGGGAGAGAGCCTGCGTGCCGGGGCGGAACCGTTGTTGCCGGCGCTGACCCGGCAACTGCAGCGCATGACCGGCGTGCGCGTCGAGCAGGAGGAATGGGAGGCGGTGGAACTGCCCGAGCATCTGCGGATGCATGTGCGGGTGATGGAAGGCGAGCAGGTCCTGGCCGAGGGACGGGATCTGGCGTCGCTGAAGGAGCAGTTTGCCCACCGTGCCGGCGAAGCAGTGCGCGCTGATAATCAGGCTCCGGAGCGCGAGGCAAGGCAGTGGGAGTTCGGCGAGGTGCCGGAGGTGCGTGAAGTGAAGCGTTCCGGGGTATCGGTACGGGTCTGGCCGGCGCTGGTCGACCGGGGAGACCGGGTGGCGGAGGTTCTGCACGACAGTGAAGCGCAGGCCCGCCTGAGCCACCGGCAGGGCACGGCCCGGCTGCTGGCGCTGCGCCTGAGCGACCCGGTGCGGGCTCTGGAGAAACGGGCCCGGAGCCAGCCGGGTTTTCAGAAGATGGCGGCGGATCGCACCCTGGCCGGCCGGGAACTGCCGGGCCAGGTGGTGCTGTTCGCCCTGATCCAGCATTTCGATCTGGATGCCGCCCCGGTGCGCGACGAGCAGGCGTTTCGTCGGCGACTGGACGAACGCGGTGGTGATTTCATGGAAGCGGCGGAGCGCTGGCTGGACTGGTTCAGCGAAATGCTGGCCGCCTACCGGGAACTGAGACGGCGCCTGGAGGGGGATTTCCCGCTCGCCTGGGCTCATGTCCACCGGGACCTGGGAACCCAGCTCGGGGCGCTGGTATTTCCGGAGTTTCCCCTGCGGGTTCCGGCGGAATGGCTCCAGCAGTATCCGCGCTATTTTTCCGCCATCGAGCACCGCCTGGAACGCCTCGGTGGCCACCTTGGCGAGGACCGGGCCCGGGTGGCGGAGCTGGAGGAGCTGTGGGAGCAGTATTGCCGCCGCGCCGGCGACCGCCCCCTCCAGACCCAGCCGGAGCCGCTGCAACGCTATCGCTGGATGCTGGAGGAGTACCGGGTCAGCCTCTTCGCCCAGCACCTGGGCACCCGCATGCCGGTTTCGGCCAAGCGCCTGCGCAAGCAGTGGGAGGAGTGTTGAGCGCCCCTTCGGGGCGCGGCTGCGAGCCACGAGCGGCGAGCAGCGAGCGCGTGCCA
>SLJS01000220.1 GCA_007135015.1 Alcanivorax sp.
GAGCTATCTCGGGGGGCACACCCTGGAGGCGCTCCTGGAAGCCGAGCGCCGGGCCACCGCCGAAGCCCTCCGAGCCGCCGGTCGCCCCTCGGCCCTCCTGGAGGTGGAGCGGATGGATGCCCGGGCGCGTCAGGCAGAAATCGAAACGGACCGGGTCGACAGGATCAACGGTTCGCATCGCCCGGGTGATCTCGCGGTGGTACACCGTGGCGGTAACCACTTCCTTTTTCAGGGAAGTAACGTTCTCGTAACGAACCGGCGTGAACTTGCCCAGCGTGCCCACAACCTTGTGCTTCGAGGCCGTTTTCGATGCGCCACGGTTGGGCTGAGCAGGGGCATCCAGAGGCGCCTTGCCGAGTCGCCGGTCGATATGGACATGGCGGCACCAGATGCGGAGCTTCTCCAGGTCGTCCTGGGTGCGAATGTGAAATCCCTGCATGGGAAAGGGGGTATCGATCCAAGGGCGGTCCAGTTGGGACACATACATGCCCAGCTGCAGATCCTGAGTGCTTACTTTTTCTGTCTTGACGGCCATGATGCTATCCCCGGTCTGAATACTGACGTCCGTCCTGTCTGACTTCCGCCGAGCCATCTAATAATTAAGTAGTATCATACCTAGTCCGAGGAGCCAATACATGCGAACCGTTTCACAGATGACAACTTCCTGCACGGTCGTCCCGCTTCGACCCGATTGCCTTTTACCCTTTAAAATCAATATTTTACGGACAGGCCCAAGGAAACGCTTCAGCACAGGATTGCGTGCTCCGACGAATGGTCATTGCGGGGAGATGAAAGCGGGGAGAAACCGGTCAGCGCGGGCCATTCGCGGGAACTTCCCCCGGAGTGCGCAACCAGAGCAGACGCGCGCCTCCGGCGGCCGCCACGTCCATGTCCAGTGCCGCGACGGCACCGGTTTCAAAGGGCACCCTTGTGCCCGGACCTTCGCTGAGCAGGCCGGTCAGCAGACCGGCCAGGGGCATGTGGCCTACCAGTACCATGCCCTGGGGATCCTTTTCCCGGACCAGCCAGTCCAGAACCAGAGCCGGGTCGCCTTCCGGCACCAGCAGCGTGCTTTCGGAAACCGGCAGCCGGCCGTACACCCCGGCAAGCTCCGAGGCGGTTTCACGGGCCCGCTGATAGGGGCTGGTGACCAGCCGGCTCGGCCGGATCCCCTCGTCGCGCAGCATCGCCCAGAGCCGACGGACTTCTTCCCTTCCCCCGGAGGTCAGCGGGCGCGCCTCGTCCGTGGGGGCCAGCGAGACGGCCCGGCCGTGGCGGGTGATATATATCCGCATCAGCTGCTCCCCGAGGCCACGATAAACTCCACATCATGGTTGTGTTCGCCCTGCATCAGGCCTGCGATCACGCCGCGCAGGGGCTCGCCATCGAACAGGATACGGTGAAGCCCGTCGGCGATGGGCATGTAGACACCCAGCTCCCGGGCCTTTTCCACCACCAGTGCGACGGTATTGACGCCTTCGGCGGTCTGTCCGAGCTCCTCCAGTGCCTGTTCCAGGCTCCGGCCCTCGCCCACCAGATAGCCCACCCGGTAATTGCGTGACAGGCTGGACGAACAGGTCACGATCAGGTCCCCGACACCGGCCAGGCCCAGAAAGCTGATGGGATTGCCGCCGAGCCGGTTCGCGAAGCGACTCATCTCCGCGAGACTGCGTGTGATCAGCAATCCCCGGGTGTTGTCGCCCACGCCCATTGCTGCGGCCATGCCCGTGGCAATGGCGTAGATATTCTTCAGGGCGCCGCCCAGTTCCACACCATAGGTGTCGGGACTGTCATACACCCGGAAATACGCACAGGACAGCGCGTCCTGGATGCGCTGGCACAGCCCGGAATCCTCGCTGGCAATGACCGAGCCGCTGAATTTCCGCTCCATGATCTCCCGGGCCAGGTTGGGCCCGCTGAGCACACCGATCCGGGCATGGGGCCACTGCCTGCGCAATACCTCGCTCATCAGCAGAAAACCGTCCGCATGAATGCCCTTGGTGCAGCTGACCACCATGACCTCGTCGCTGACCCAGGGACTGGCCTGGACCAGCACCTTCTGAAAGGCCTGGCTGGGCACCGCTACGAAAACCAGCGTGGCGTTCTCCAGTGCCTCGGACAGTTCCTCGGTGGCCGAGACGCCCGCCGGGAGTTCCGCGCCGGGCAGGTAACGCCGGTTCTCCCGGTCCAGGTTGATCGCCGCCGCGGTTTCCGGGTCCCGGACCCAGAGGCGAGTCTCATGGCCGTTCTCTCCCAGTATGGATGCAATAGCGGTACCGAAACTTCCGCCGCCCAGTACCGCCGCCACTTCCTTTCGTGCCGTCATCCGTTCTCCCGTTCATTCTTTCCGCGAACTATCTGCTCCAGGGCGGCGTCAATATCCGGATACCGGAACTGAAAGTTCCGTTGCTCCAGTCGCCGGGGAAGCACTTTCTGACTGCCGAGAAACAGCGTGGACATCTCACCGAGCAGCGTGCGCAGTGGCCATCCGGGTACCCGCAGAAAAGCCGGCCGTCGGCACATCCGCGCCAGGGTTTCATGGAGACGTGCATGGGTGACCGGTTCCGGCGCCACCGCGTTATGGACGCCGCTTGCATCCGGGCTTTCAACGAGGGTGCACAGGATACGCACCATGTCATCAATGTGAACCCAGGAAACCCACTGTTCTCCGCTTCCCAGCCGGGCACCAAGGCCCAGGCGATACAGGGGCAACAGTTTGCCCAGCATTCCGCCGCGTCCCAGTACCACCCCGGTGCGAACAATACACAGCCGTACCGACTCCCCGGCGGCTTCCTGGGCCGCACTCTCCCAGGCATCGCAGAGCAGATAGCCGAAGTCCCGGCGCATGGCGGAGGCTTCCTCGGTCAGTTCCGCCTCCCCGGCGTCTCCGTAGAAACCCACGCCCGAGCCATTCACCAGTACTTGCGGGGCCCTGTCCAACCGCCCGATCAGCCGCCCGATTTCCCGGGTCACACTGACGCGGCTATCAATAAGCCGCTTCTTTCTTGCCTCGGTCCACAAACGGTCGGCGATGCCCTCGCCGGCGAGATTGATGATCGCGTCCACGGTAGTGCTTGCAGCAAGCTGATCCAGGTCGGTCAGTACCACCGTACCTTCCGGCAATACCTTCCGTGCCCCGGAAGCGTTGCGGCTGAGTACCATGAGCCGGTGTCCATCGGCGTCCAGCCGCCGACACAGCCGGGTGCCTATAAAGCCGGTGCCCCCGGTAACCAGAATATTCACTGCACCTCCAGCGACTCGATTTCATCGGGGCGGAAGAAATACTCCATGCTCCCGGCCCCCACCCTGACCTCCAAAGTCAGCAGGTCGTCGGAGACCCTGATCAGGCGCCCGGAGCGAGTCCGGCCCTCGGTGCTTCGGATACGCACCTCACGGCCTTCCAGCTTCCTGTATTCCTCCATCTCGTCCCTGACTTCCACGGAAGGCTCTCCGGCCTCCTCGCGGGCGAATTCCTCTTCCTGTTCGGTCACGCGACGCATGGTCTCCTCGAGCACCAGCTGCGTTTCGTCCTGCAGCACCACCGCCGCCAGCTCCTGCCTTGTCACATGAAACTCCAGGGTACTGTCCGCCACCTGCGCCTCCAGGTACAGGCCGTCGTCACGGATGCCCTGAATCACTCCGGTACGTGGGTCCCGGTCGTGGCGCATCACTGTAACGCGCTCGCCCCGATACCGGTCCAGTTCGTCGAACCGGATGGTCTGTACATCCCCTTCATGGGTGTCAGCTTCTCCGGGCCGGCGGTCATTACCATCGCCGCTGCGCACCAGACGGGTTTCCATCGCCCCCGGACGGACCACCCAGCCAATATCCGCCCGGTCCAGCGTGACGACCCGCTCCTCGATACGGCCGTCGTCGAGCTGCAACTGTACCCGGGTCTTTCCGGTACCGCGGATGCTGTCCATGCGCGTGCCCGAAAACGTCATCTCCCGGACGGCTCCGGCGGGAAAACGGCCCCGCAGAAACTCCTCGGCCACATGCTCCAGGGTGTCCGGGTGATCATGAGAGATGTCCACACGCCCCGCCCGGTACCGGAGGTTGTGGGTGAAGGCGTTGAAATCGCCGGAGAGGAAGCTGCGCTCCGCGTCGGGAAGAATGAGCTGCAGGAAACCGCTGAGCTGGCCGCTGTCCAGGGGAGCG
This sequence comes from Alcanivorax sp., assembly GCA_007135015.1. Taxonomy (GTDB): domain Bacteria; phylum Pseudomonadota; class Gammaproteobacteria; order Pseudomonadales; family Alcanivoracaceae; genus SLJS01. The sequence continues at coordinate 4,159 of SLJS01000220.1, forward strand.
AGCTGCATTTCCATGCGATAGCCGCCCCGGATAATCTCCGTTTCGGGGAAGGCGGCGCGGGGCTCGCGCCAGGACAGATGAACCTCCGGCGGATTCTCGTCGCCGGGACGCACGAACAGGGAGGTGCGCTCCCTGACGGGAAGGGGATCATCGGGAAAGAGGATCCGTACCTCGAGCTCGGGGAGGAAGCCGCTGCCCTGGCGAATGGACATCACCCCGTCAACGATCTGTACCCGGTCATAACTGAACTGCCTTCCATGAATGCGCCCGGAAAGCTCCGGGTCGCTGTCCTCGCGAATCGCCACCCGTATGGCCTCTTCCGCGCTGACATAGGAAGTCAGGTCCACGCGACGGCTTCCGGCGAGTTCCTCCTGGAAGCCGCCCGCGAAAATTCTTCCCGGGTGTTCCAGGATCAACGGGTCGCGAATGAGCAGGATGCCGATGCCCAGAAGCAGCAGTGCCACCCCGGCAAGACGGGCGAAGGCTGCCCACCAGAGCTCCGACCAGCGCTCACGGACCAGGGAAAGACTGGCAAAGGGCAGCAGAAAGACCACCGGGGAGAAGCCGTTGTCCCGCGCACTGCGCATGCAGAAAAGGGTTCCGGCGCAGAACAGCGTCAGCCCCGTGACCAGCAGTATTCCAGCCATAGCGGTCATGCTCCCTGATACATCCCCACAACGCCTTGCCGGGAACGGCGCTTGCCGCCCATGCAGGACGGCCGCCCGGGCCCTTGTGCTCCCTTGCCGGCAGAGGTTCACTGTACCGGGGCTTCACGGCGCTTTCCACATTCATACCCGCACGGAGCTGTGGACTTGGGCACAGATGACCGCCACCAGATTTCCCGGGGCACGGCCTATGCGCTGGCGACGGCCCTGGTCGCCAGCACGGCCGCCGCCGGCGCGAAGTACCTCGCCGGGGATCTCTCCCCCTGGTTCATCGTCTGGGTCCAGTACGGAATCTGTACGCTGATGGTTGCCCCCTGGCTGCTGCGCAAGGGGCCATCCGCACTGCGCACCGCCCGCCCGGGCCTCCATCTTGTACGTTCGCTCAGCGGCTGGCTCGGCTTCACCACATTCTACCTGGCACTGCCGCTGATCCCGCTGGTGGATGCCACCCTGCTGCGCAGCGCCGCCCCGTTATGGGTGCCGCTGGTGGTGTTCGCCTGGCTGGGACAAGGCATTCCCGTGATCCGCTGGCTGGCTCTTCTGGGCGGTTTCGCGGGCGTGCTGCTGATACTGCAGCCCCGGGGGCTGGAGGTAAATGCCGGGCACCTGCTGGGGCTTGCCGCCGGACTCTCGCTGGCGATTTCCATGGCCACCACCCGTGCACTGTCGACCACGGAACCCGCCAGCCGGGTACTGTTCTATTATTTCTTCATTTCCTTTCTCGCCAGTACGCCCATGGCGCTTTTTCACCTGACCCTGCCGGGGCTTGTTCAACTGCCCGTGCTGCTTTACGTGGGTGTATCCATCTTCGTCACCATGGTGCTCTATACCAGGGCCTACAGTCATGCACCGACAAGCATCATTGCTCCGCTTAGCTATGCGGCGGTTCCCCTTTCGGGACTGCTGGACTGGCTCTTGTGGCAGCAGCTTCCAGGTGTTCTGGCAATTGCCGGAGCCATACTGGTAATCACCTCCGGAATCCTGGCAGTGCGCTCACACACCGGCAAACCGGACGAGCACTGAAAGCGTACCCGATCGTCGCCAACGGACTGCCGGGCAGTGCGCTTACTGATTACAGCAATCCGTGCCCCACCGGCGCATTCGGCGGATAATCCCTACCGCCAGTCGGCGTCTGAAAAAACCCCTTGTCAGTGTCCGCCTTCTGCGGTTATACAGGCGCAAGGGCGTGAGGCTGACTGTTCCGGACCAGCAAGGGGGGAGGAAGCCATGACCGACCGCCAGAACAAGCACGACAATGAATCCTCCGACGATGCCTTTGTGTACGAGGATGCGGTTTTTCCCGAGGAAGACTTCGAGGAAGAAGCCGTAACAGGCACCACGCGCGGGCGTGCACGAAGCGTCAACATGGACATGCGACACCGCATTGAAGAAAAGCTGGAGCAGCGGCGCCTGATGAAGGAACTCAACGAGTACGAGTTCTTCGATATCGACGACGATAATCCGCTGCATTAACAGGCTTCGACGACTCAGGCGGTCCGGCGACCAGCCCGGATCACGGCCGGCTACCACCGGGACGACTCGGGTAGGGTCGAGACGCCGCCTTTGGCCGCGCACTCTCTTTCTTGCACCCCGTGAATGTTTTACTCTGCCTCTCGTTCCTGAACAGGTGTTGAGCCGACAGGTTCCCGCACCTATCAAGCGTGGCGTACCGGGTTTCGGGAACCCTGCACGGGCGCCACGCCGGGCTGGGAGAAGGGAAGGCCCTGGCGCGGATTCTGCACTCGCCAGCGAACACAACCGGGGGATTTCAGCACGTGGATGAACGCAAGGGCGCCGGCAGACGCCGATGGAATCCGGGCAGTGCCAGCATGATGGTACGGATTGCACTCAGCGCCGTGCTGATTCTGATATTCGTTTCCCATGCCGCTCACAACCCCCGAATGGGCTGGCTGGAGGCCCTGGAGAATGCCGGTTATGACCTGCGCGTGCGCGCCAGCCTTGCCGACAGCCGGGACGAGCGCATTGTCATTGCCGACATTGACGAGAAGAGCCTGGCCGCGCTGGGCCGCTGGCCCTGGTCCCGGGATCTTCTGGCCGAACTCACCGACACCCTGTTCGAGTACTATGGCATCCAGGCCCTGGGCTTTGACGTGCTGTTCGCCGAACCCGACACCGACGCCACGCTTGAAGCCCTTGATGAGCTTGCCGAGGGGCCGCTGGAGAACGAGCCACGTTTCCAGCAGCAGTACTCACGAATCCGCCCGGCACTGGACCGGGACCGGCGGTTCGCGGAAAGCCTCCGCGGGCGGAACGTGGTACTCGGATACGTCTTCAACCAGAGCGAGCCTCGCCGGGCCAATTTCCTGCCCCCCGCCCTTGGGCCATTGCCCGAGGAGCTGCGGGGACGACTTCCGCTGCACCAGCCCGCCGGCTACAGCGGCAACCTGGCTATCCTCCAGGAAAGCGCTCGGGCCGGGGGCTATTTTGACAATCCGTCCCTGGACGCCGACGGGGTTTACCGTCGGGTCCCCCTCATTCAGGAATTCGATGGCGAGCTCTACGAGACCCTGAGCCTGGCCATGGCCCGCCTGGTCAAGGGTGATCCGCCTTTCAACCTGCGGCTCGGCGACGGACGTGACTACCTGGAAGTGGAGGCACTGGAGCTGGGGGGGACAGTGATTCCCCTGGGCAGCGCAGGCAATGCGCTGGTGCCCTACCGGGGCACGCAGGGGAGTTTTCCCTATGCAAGCATCGTCGACATTCTGGAGCGGAATCTGCCCCGGGAAAAACTGGAGAACCAGCTGGTGCTGGTGGGCACCACCAGTCCCGGTCTCATGGATCTTCGTACCACGCCGGTGGGAAGCCGTTTCCCGGGAGTCGAGGTGCATGCCAACATGCTGGCCGGTATCCTGGATGAAAGCATTCGCGAACAGCCGGCCTGGACCCTGGCCATCGAATTGCTCCTGGTATTGTTCCTCGGGCTGATCACCATTGTTCTTGCCACGCGACTGGCACCATTGCCAAGCCTGCTGGCCACCCTGGGACTGCTGGGGCTTTTCTGGGCAGGCAATATGCAGGCCTGGGAACGGGGCCTGGTGCTGCCCCTGGCCTCCCCCGCCCTGCTGGTGGTGCTTCTGTTCTTTGTGCACGCGGTCATCCGCCTTTTCACCGAAACCCGGGACCGTCGCGTGCTGGCCAGGGTCTTCAGTCAGTATGTACCCCCCTCTCTGGTTGACGAGATCGCGCGCAAACCCGAAGAGATATCACTGGAGGGTCAGAGCCGCGAGCTGACCGTTCTGTTTTCCGATGTCCGGGGCTTTACCAGTATTTCCGAGGGGCTGGAACCGGAAGCGCTGACCCGCCTGATGAACGAACTGCTTACTCCCATGACACGGGTGATTCATGAGCACCGGGGCACCATCGACAAGTACATGGGCGACGCCATCATGGCGTTCTGGGGCGCGCCACTGCGCGACCCGGATCATGCCCGGCACGGGCTGGAAGCAGCGCTGGACATGGTCCGTGCCGTCGAGGACATCAATCTCCTGTTCCGGGAGAAAGGCTGGCCGGAAGTGCATATCGGCGTCGGGCTGAATACCGGGGTCATGAGCGTGGGCAACATGGGTTCCGAGTTTCGCATGGCCTACACGGTCCTGGGCGACGCGGTAAACCTGGGCTCAAGACTCGAAGGGCTTACCAAGAACTACGGCGTGGACATCATCGTCAGCGACAGCACCCGGGAGCAGGTCCCCGAGTTCGCCTTCCGCGCACTGGATCTCGTGCGGGTCAAGGGCAAGGAAAGGCCCGTGGAGATCTTCGAGCCCCTGGGCCCGGCCGCCGAGCTGGACGACGAAACGGCACGCCGGCTCGAGCGCTACCATCAGGCGCTGGAGCACTACCGCACACAGCACTGGGACCAGGCGGAAACCACCCTGCAAACCCTGCGCGCCGAGGAACCGGAACGAATGATCTACTCCATCTATCTGGAGCGCATCAGCGAATTCCGCCAGAACCCGCCCC
>SLJS01000381.1 GCA_007135015.1 Alcanivorax sp.
AATGCACTGCTCAAGACCCTGGAAGAGCCCGGCGCCGACATGGTGGTGATCCTGGTCAGCGACCGCCCGGCACTGCTGCTGCCGACGATTCGCAGCCGCTGCCAGCAGCATCCGCTGCCGGTGCCGCCGGCGGAGTCCGCCCGGCAGTGGCTTGCCGGTTATCTTTCCGATGGGGGCGAGGCCGGTGCCCTGCTGGCCGCCGCCGGCGGAGCGCCCCTTCGGGCGCTGGAGCTGGAACAGGCACAGTGGTTCGGCCGTCGCCGGGAGATCCTGCAGGCGCTGGTGCGCGTGGCCGAGGCTCCGCGGGCGGTACCCGAAGCTGCCCGGGTGCTTGCCGATGTGGACGTGACGGTACTGGTGGAAGCGGCCTGGCACTGGTGCGCCCGGGCCCTGCGCCAGCTTGCCGGGGCGCCGGCGGCGGGCCATCAGGATACCGCCATTGCACCGCTGCTCGGACGCCTTGCCGAAGCCGCCGGCCAGCAGCGCCTGCTTGCCTTCTCCCGGCGCCTGCTGGAACTGCGTCGCATGCTCGCGTCCGGCTCCAATCCCAATGCGGAGCTGCTTCGCGAACAGCTGCTGCTTTCACTGGCCGGAGTTGACGCTCCGGCGGCGGATATCTAATCTGCCTGTGAATCTCTTACGCTATGGGGAAATCCAGAAATGAAAATGCCCGGCGGTCGCAGCGGCATTCTGTCGCTTACCATCAAGGACAAGGCTGTGCTCTATTCCGCCTACATGCCCTTTATCAAGCACGGGGGCCTGTTCATTCCCACCACCAAGGAATACAAGCTGGGCGAGGAGATTTTCCTGTTGCTGAGTCTGATGGACGAGCCGGAGAAGATCCCGGTGGCGGGCAAGGTGGTCTGGATCACGCCCAAGGGTGCACAGGGCAACCGCAGTGCCGGCATCGGGGTGCAGTTTTCCGACCAGGACGACACGGCCCGCAAGACCATCGAGAACTACCTTGCGGGATCGCTGGAGTCCGACCGGCCCACCCATACGATGTGATTCCCCTGAATCCCCGCCGCGGCCGTCCGCGGCAGTGATATCGTCATGAAGAAGGATCACGGCATGCTGGCGCAAGGCCATGGTTTTGTCGATTCCCACTGTCATCTCAATCTGCTTGATCTGGAGCCCTGGGACGGGGATTTCGCGCGCATGATGGAGGCCGCCGGAGACGCCGGTGTCTCCCGGATCCTCTGTATCGCCACCGATCTGGAAACCTTTCCCCGGGTCCGGGAACTGGCGGAGTCCTGGCCGGGGGTGCACGGTACCGTGGGCGTGCATCCGCTCTACCGGGACTCGCGCGAGCCGGACGAGGACGAACTGGTGGAACTTGCCCGGCACCCTCGCATTGTCGCCATTGGCGAAACCGGCCTGGATTACTTCTACGCCAGTGAGGATGCGCAATGGCAGCGGGAGCGCTTCCGTGTTCATGTGCGCGCCGCCCGTCGTAGTGGACTGCCGCTGGTGATTCATACCCGCAAGGCGAGAGAAGACACCCTGGGCATTCTTCGCGAGGAGGGGCAGGGCGAAGTCACGGGCGTGCTGCACTGCTATACGGAAAACCGACGCATGGCCGAAGAGGCCATCGAGATGGGTTTTTTCATCTCTGTCTCCGGTATTGTCACCTTCGCCAACGCCTCCAATGTGCGCAAGGTGGTTCGTCAGCTTCCCCTGGAGCGTTTGCTGATCGAAACGGACGCGCCCTGGCTTGCGCCGGTGCCGTATCGAGGCAAGCCCAACGAACCACGTTATGTAACCGAAGTGGCCGCATGTGTTGCCGGACTGCATGAGGTGAGCGTGGAAAAGGTCGCGACCCTGACCCGGGAAAACTATTTCCGTCTGTTCAATCTGTAAATCCGCCAGAGTCCGCTGCAACAGCCCTGCCCGGTTGCAGGGAAAACAGGCGGCGGGCGAACCCGTTGCGCGAAAATCCGTGCGCCACCGGGGAATCGGGGTGCTGTTGGCCTTCCGGAGTCTCACAAATCTTTACCCGCCATACTCCCCCCTGATGCATGCGAGGACTGTGTCATGCGTGTTCCGCGCAGGGTTTCTTGACATCCGTTGACCTTTGCACAACTTAATCATTGTTTGCTGGGTTCCGTGGTGGTGCAGGCCGAGAATCGGTTGTAGTTCCCTGCGACCCGGAGCCGGCAATGCGGCCGCACCATCTGCTGACACTCATCTTCCTTCTCGCCTGTGCACAGGCCTGGGGTGGCGTTTCGGCCCCCGAACAGCAATGGGTGGCCGGGATTCACGCAGTCGGTTCCGGCGAAGCCGTGCCGGTATGCAGTGGCGCACTGATCGCGCCGGACAAGGTCCTGACCGCGGCGCACTGCGTGGGCGATGGCCGGGGCCATGTACGCAGCGCGGACGCAACCGAAGTCAGTCTTGGCGGGCGCTACCGGGATGGTCGCGACGCACGCTGGCATTCGGTGAAGGCCGTTGCCACGCATCCGGATTTTCACCGGGGCGCCATGCACCATGATCTTGCGGTGCTGACCCTGGAAGAACCATCTACGGGCACCCCGCTGGACCCGGCGCGGCCGGACGACCCGGAACGCTTCTGGCATGACAATGCCGGTGCGCCGGTTCAGGCCTTCGGTTGGGGCTCCGGTGAGGCTTCGCAGAGGAAGCTGCGCGGAATCACGCTCGAGACCGTCTCCGCCGGGCAGTGCAGCGAACACTGGGGCAACCTGATCGATTCCCAGCTCTGCGCGGTCCATCCGCAGGGCAAGGCACATGTCTGCCATGGTGACAGTGGCGGGCCACTGGTTATCGAGGAAGAGGGGCGCCATCATCTGGCGGGTATTGTCAGCTATACGAATGAAGACTGCGGCGAGGAAAATGTACCGGCGGTATTCACTTCCATGCCGGGCCATTTCACCTGGACCGACCGCCATGTTCCGCTGCTTGCGCTGCGGCTAACCGCAGCGGTGGAGCACGGGGAAGAGGGCGAGTTTGAACTGACGGTCATCGCCCGACTGGAAAATCGCGCCACCCACCGGAATGCCGAAACACCGGTTCTGGCACTCTACCTGCCCTCCGGCGTACGCCCGGGCGAGGGGATGGCGCAGGAATGTGCGGGCGGGTACCCGCTGTACTGTTTCGCCGGGGATCTTGCCCCCGGTAGCGTGGCGGAAGTGCGGTTTCCGGTGCATGCCGATGAACTTTCCGGCGTCCTGCGGGTGGAAGCGGAGCCGGACAACGCCAGCGTCGGAGGAGAACCCGCAACCGCAAGCCTGGATCTTTCGCCCCGGGGCCTGGCAAGTCAGGCCGCGGACGACGATACCATCGCCGCGGCGGGAGCCTTCTGGGGCCTACTGGTCCTGATGGGCCTGCTGCGCCGCCGGGGCGGTGTCGCCACCACGGAACTCGTCGCCGAGGTGCGCGATCCGCGGATTGCCCTGCCAGGGCAACAGGCGGGCATGGCGGCTCTCGTCGCTGTGGAGGAAGGGATACTTGATTACGTCGAAATAGGGCGAGTGGTCGAAGTCCGCGGCGAACCAGGCGCGCGGCTGGGGGCGGTACAGCCGTAAGTGACCGTCCTCGTGGCGCTTGACCAGCGGCAGTACGGGATACTGGATAAACGAATAGGCTTCGCCGGCAACGCTGCCGGTGAGCCCTCGCAGCAGGTTTCCGGCAATGCGCGCGAAAAACCGCGCCCGCCAGCGAACCGGAAGCAGGCCCCAGGGTAGCAGCAGACGCAGTGAATCAAGCCAGGAGGGCCGACGGGTTCTTTCCATACGGTTAACCGCATAGCGGATCACCTCCTGGGCTTCCCGGGAGTCCAGTTCACGCGGGCGGGTAATACGCAGATGTTCGGCCTCGAGCTGTGCCAGCGGTTGCAACACCAGTCCGCGGTCCAGTCGTACCTCGAGCACCAGGGGTGTATCCGGCCTGCAGGGGTGATATTCACGCACTGTGGCCCGCAGCGCGGGGCTGGCAATGTCGTGCAGTCGTCCCAGATACAGCAGTGCGCGGGACCAGCGTCCCGGGCTGATCCGGCGCAGCCGGTCATCCATGCGCGTGGTGCCCTCGAGTAGCAGTACATCACAGGGGCGCAACTGCTGGCGCAGGCGCTCGAAGTCGCAGACCGGCGTGGTCGGCCGGGGGCGTTCACGGCGCAGCCAGTCCGAGAGAATTCGATGTAGTGAGGAGCCCGCCGGTCTCATTATCCGCCCTCCGAGATTACATCGAGTGCCTGTTCGAGCGCGCGCCAGGGCGTATAGAAATGGGGCGAAAGGCGCACGCCGCCGCCACGCAATGCACAGACCACGCCGGCCTGCCTGAGCCGTTCGTGACACTGCCGGGGAGACTCCGCCGACGGCACAAAGGTGATGATCCCGGCACGCCGAGCGGGCTCGCCGGGAGTAATCAGGCTCACGCCGTGACGCGAGCACAACTGCCCGGCAAGATGATCAATGCGTTCGCGGATGGCCGCCGCCACCTGCTCCATGCCGGTTTCGAGCAGCAGCGACAGGCTCGCGGACAGGGCATGGGCGCCAAGCAGGTTGGGGCTGCCGCATTCGAATCGTCGGGCACTGGCCGCGGGTTTCCATTCGGCCCGGTCGAAGTCGCCGGCGGCTTCCACCATGTGCCATCCGTGCTGATGCAGCCGCAGCTGCTCGCGAATCTCCGGCGCGCACCAGAAAAGCGCCAGGCCTTCCGGACCCAGCATCCACTTGTGGCCGTCGGCCACTACGAAATCCGCATGGGTGGAAGTCACATCCATGGGCTGTGCTCCCAGACTCTGGATGGCATCCACACAGAAGAGCACGCCCCGCTCGCGACAGGCCTCGCCCAGTCGTTGCAGATCCAGTTTCAGGCCGGTTCCGTACTGCACCGAGCTGATCGAGAGCAGGCGGGTTTGAGCGCCCATGGCCTCGATCAGGCACCCTTCCGGGTCAGGGCTGTCGAGGGAAACGGCGATGGTTTCCACCCCCTGTTCGGCCAGGGCCTCCCAGGGAATACGGTTGGAGGGAAACTCCTGGTCACTGATCACCACCCGGTCACCGGGTTGCCAGTCGAGGCCCGAAGCGATCACGGATAGCCCCTCCGAGGTGTTCTTGAGCAGGGCGATGTCTTCGCTGGCGCCGGCGCCGATCAACTCGCGCAATTGCTCACGAAGCCTGTCTTCCACTTCCAGCCAGCGCGGGTAGGCGAGCGCGCCCTGGTGGAGATTCTCCCGCGCGAAGGCCTCCACGGCCTCGGTCGCGCGCCGCGGCCAGGGTGCCACCGCCGCATGATTGAGGTAGGCAATGGATGGATCCTGCGGAAATTCCTGGTCCGGGTTTTCCATTTTCGCTCCAGTGCTGTTGCGGTCACGCGCGTCGTATGGCTCGCTGATGCGGGATACGGCGCGCGGGGCATTGTCCGAGTGTACCTGTGCCCGGGCAGTGGGCAAGATACCGCGCTTTCCGCTAGACTGGCCAGTCACGGAGAGCCCGGAGCAGGGGGAGAGCACAAGATGGCAGACCTGGAAAAGGCCGCGAGAAAGGCAAGAGAATTCCGCCAGCGCGAACGCCAGATTCTGGACGCGGCCCAGGAGCTGTTTCTGGAGCAGGGCGAGGACCGGGTTACCGTGGAGATGATCGCCGAACATGTGGGCATCGGAAAGGGCACGATCTACAAGCATTTCGAGACCAAGAACGAGATCTACCTGCTGTTGATGATTCGCTACGAGGAGGACCTGGAAACGGTTTTCAGCGAAATCGGTGAATCCGATGACAAGGAAAAGCTGGCCCGGGAGTATTTCCGCTTCCGGATTGCCGACCCGGGCCGCTATCAGCTGTTCGACCGCCTCGAGAACAAGGTGATCAAGGACCAGGCGGTGCCGGAGCTGGTGGAGAAGCTGCACGCGATACGCGCCTCGAACTTTGACCGGCTCCGCCATATCATCCAGCGGCGTATCGAGGAAGGTGTGCTCGAGGATGTGCCACCCGCCTACCATATCTGCAGCGCCTGGGCGCTGGCCCACGGCGCCGTGGGCCTGATGCAGTCTCCGTTCTACCAGAAGCTGATCGAGGACAAGGAGGACTTTCTCGATTTTCTCATCGGTATCGGTATTCGCATGGGCAACAAGGGGCAAAGCGGGCGATGACGGATGCGTCCGGCAAATCAGCAACACTGGAGCTGCTCGAGAAGGCGGCCAGGGAAACCGACTCACTGCCCCCCGTGCACCGCTGGAACCCGGAGTTCACCGGCGACCTGGATATCCGCATTGCCCGCGACGGCTGCTGGTACCATGAAGGTGACCCCATTCGTCGCCAGGCGCTGGTGCGACTTTTCTCGACCATATTGCTTCGCGAGGGCGACGAGTATTTTCTGGTCACGCCCGTGGAGAAGTACCGGATCCGGGTGGATGACGCGCCCTTCGTCGCGGTGGATATGGAGTGCCTGGAACATGAGCGCGAGCAGAAACTGGCGTTTACCACCAATGTGGGAACTGTCGTAGTGGCTGGTCCGGAGCATCCGCTGCGGGTGGAAACGGCTGCCGGCGGTGAGCCATCTCCGTATCTGCTGGTTCGCGACAATCTGGAGGCGCTGGTGCATCGCAACGTGTTTTACCGGATGGTGGAGCTTGGTGAGCATGCGCAACGTGACGGCAAGCCCTGGCTGGCGGTACGAAGCAGCGGTGAACAGTTCTGGCTGGGGCCACTCGATGACCAGTGAAGTGCCCGGGGCGGAGTTTCGACCGGCGTTCAGCTGGCGGGGAGCCGTGGTGGCGGCGGCGCTGCGCAATCTGGTCAAGCCGGTGATATCCCGGGTCCACCTGAGCCGTCGGGTCATGAAGTTCTCCCAGCTCGGGTTTGATACCGTGACCCTGGCGCTTCCGGTCCATGCGGATGTGCATATCGCCCCGGCGGAAGTCGGTGGCGTGCCCGGTGAGTGGCTGAGTACGGGCCGTCATCTGCTGGCCGGCAGGGTGGTGCTGTATTTTCACGGCGGTGGCTACTTTTTCGGTTCGCCACGCTCGCACCGGGCGCTGACCTGGAGGCTGGGACGCGCCTGCCGTGCCAGGGTGCTGGCCCTGGATTATCGCCAGCCGCCGGACTGGCATTATCCGGCTCCGCTGGAGGATGCGTTCGCCGCCTACCAGGGGCTGCTGGAGCTGGGCCATGCACCCGAGAACATTGTACTGGGAGGGGATTCCGCCGGCGGCAACCTGGCGCTGGCCCTTCTGACCCGGCTGCGCGAGAAACAGCTTCCCATGCCCGCCGCCGCGTTGCTGCTGAGTCCCTGGGGAGATCTGACCGTCAGCGGCGATTCCATCGAGAGCAATGCCGAGCGGGAACCGATGATTCCGGTGAACCTGCTTCGCTTTATTTCCCGCACCTACAGCCACCGCCATGACGCGGCCTCGCCGCTGATTTCACCGGTCTATGCGGATTACCAGGGCTTTCCGCCGCTACTGCTCCAGGTGGGAAGCAGCGAGGTGCTGCGCAGCGATGCCGAACGCATTCATGCCCGTGCCCTGGAAGCTGGCGTGGACAGTCGGCTGCAGATCTGGGAGGACATGGTGCATGTATTCCAGGCGCTGGGAGGCTGGCTGCCCGAAGCGTCCCAGGCCATTCGCGAAATGGGGGCCTTTGCCGACAATGCCATTCGCGCGGCGGGCGGTGAAACCCGTCTTCGCTCGCGCGCAACCCTGGTTCGCGGCGCGGCCAGGTAGGAACCTTTCCTGATTCCGGCTGGCGAGAGTCAGCGGCGGCCCGGCAGCACGTCGCGGAGTTTTTCCGCCATGGTGCGCACGGCGTTTTCGGTATCCTCCCAGCCGATACAGCCATCGGTTACCGAAACGCCATACTGCAGTTCCTGTAGGTCCGAGGGTATCTTCTGATTGCCGTGGTGCAGGTTGGATTCCACCATCAGGCCGACAATGGAGCGGTTGCCCTCCAGGATCTGGTTGGTCACGTTTTCCATGACCAGCGGTTGCAGTGACGGATCCTTGTTGGAGTTGGCATGGCTGCAGTCGATCATGATGTTGGTCGATACACCGGCTTTCGTAAGGGCTTCCTCGGCCAGGGTGACCGAAACCGAATCGTAATTGGGCTTTCCGCCGCCGCCACGCAGCACCACATGGCCGTAGGCATTGCCCCGGGTGGTGGTGATGGCCACCTTGCCGTCCGGGTCGATGCCCAGGAAACGGTGCGGGTGCTTGACCGAAAGCATGGCGTTGGTGGCCACCTCCAGGCTGCCGTCGGTGCCGTTCTTGAAGCCAACCGGGCTGGACAGCCCCGAGGACATCTCGCGGTGGGTCTGTGATTCCGTGGTGCGCGCGCCGATGGCCGACCAGCTGATCAGATCCTGCATGTACTGGGGCGTGATCGGGTCCAGCGCCTCGGTGGCGGCGGGCAGCCCGAGTTCGGCCACGTCCAGCAGAAGCTTGCGCGCCTTGTGAAGGCCTTCTTCCACACGGAAACTGTCATCCATGTAGGGGTCGTTGATAAGGCCCTTCCAGCCCACGGTGGTCCGCGGCTTCTCGAAATATACGCGCAGCACCAGCACCAGGGTGTCGGATACGTCGTCGGCAAGCCTGCGCAATCGTCCGGCGTACTCCAGGGCGGCCTCCACGTCGTGGACGGAGCAGGGGCCGATCACCATGAACAGGCGCGGATCCTTGCCGTCGAGGATATTGCGGATTGCGTCGCGGCCCTGCGAAACCGTCTCCCGCGCGGCTTCGGACAGCGCGAGGCTGGATTTCAGCTCCCGCGGCGTGGTGAGTGTCTGCTG
>SLJS01000270.1 GCA_007135015.1 Alcanivorax sp.
AAGGGTCTCATGGCATCTGTAGGAGCGCTGCTTGCAGCGCGAAAACCCCGGATTCCGCACGGTGCCAGATTCTTCGCGCTGCGAGCAGCGCTCCTACAAGGGTTTCTACGACACCCTCTTGATGGGAGAGGGGTTTGGGGAGAGGGTGAAGCTACGCAAGCCGCACTGCCTGATGCTTTCCCGTAGCTCCACTCCTCTCCCACCAGGTGAAGAGCGCACTCTCCAGCAAGGCTGTATTCCGAATCGCTTTTGCCACAACCTTCTCGCCGGGGAGGGCGTTTTCTGCGCCGGCGGCGAAAGGGTCTGAAGACATTCCCTGCACGGCGCATCGACTCTTCTGTTTTTCCGAACCATCTCGCCAATCCCCTTGCACCACCAGCGCGGCATTCCCCTCTAGACTGTCATCACGATTCGGCAGGGACGAACAGTGGTGTTCCACCCGGTCCGGAATGAATTCCATTGGGCATTGAGGAGAGCGACTCATGAGCAAGGTACTGGTTCTTTACTACAGCACCTGGGGACATGTGGAGACCATGGCGGAAGCCGTGGCCGAAGGGGCGAAACAGACGGGCGCCGACGTGACCGTCAAGCGCGTGCCCGAGACCATGCCCGAGGAAACCGTAAGACAGATCGGCGCGAAGGTCGACCAGAAGGCTCCGGTGGCGGAACCGGGAGAGCTGGCGGACTATGATGCCGTGATCTTCGGCACCCCCACCCGCTTTGGCAACATGTGCGGACAGATGCGCAACTTCCTGGACCAGACCGGCGGGCTCTGGGCCGGCGGCAAGCTGATCGGCAAGGTGGGCAGCGTCTTCGGCTCCACCGGCAGCCAGCACGGCGGCCAGGAAACCACCCTGACCTCCTTTCACACCACGCTCTTTCATCAGGGCATGGTGGTCGTGGGCGTGCCCTATTCCTGCCAGGAGCTGACCAACATGAAGGAAATCAGCGGTGGCACCCCCTACGGCGCCACCACCCTGGCCGACGGCGACGGCAGCCGCCAGCCCAGCGAAAACGAACTGGCCATCGCCCGCTTCCAGGGAAAGCATGTGGCCGAGATCGCCTCGAAGATGGTCGGGTAAGGAGAGGCGTTCCTTCCGCTCCCCCGGAGGGTGTCTTTAAAGCCCCTCTCCCCTGGCGGGAGAGGGGTTGGGGAGAGGGGGAAGGCTACGCAAGCCGCACTGCCTGATGTTTTCCCGTAATTCGATCCCCCCTCTCCCTGTCCCTCTCCCACGGGAGGCTGTCGTAAAAGCCTTGCGGACTGCTCCGACGCCGGAGCGAGCCGAGCTCTGCGAGGCTCCGGGCCGCGAAGCGGTATGGAGGGGGAGGCCCCCGCCCATCCAGGGTCTCGCCAAAGCACCAGATCGGGACAGGCACAATCTCCAGTCGGGTCGCGACAGGCATGAGCCCGGGCAGGACGCCGCAGTGCGCCGGAGTCACGGGGCAATGGTATAGTCCGCGGAGTGCGCTGGCGGAAGGCCGGGTCTTCCGGGCCGGCCAGGCCCGCTGGCGGTAATGAACAAGGGGCCCCGCATGGTGGAATCGTTCATGGAGCTGGAGCCGGTCATCCGGCTCGGCTTCCTGTTCACGATGCTGGCAATCATGGCGACCTGGGAGGTGCTGGCTCCCCGGCGGCGCCTGTCCGTCGGCAAGGCGTATCGCTGGATCAACAACTGGGCCATCGTCATCGCGGGCACATTGCTGACCCGGGTGGTGTTCCCCGCCGGGGCCGTGGGGCTGGGCTTCTTCGTGGAAAGCCAGGGCTGGGGGCTACTCCAGGTGGTGGATATTCCCCTCTGGCTCACCGTGGTGATCGCTGTGGTGGTGCTGGACTTTGCCGTCTGGGCCCAGCACGTGATGTTCCATGCCGTGCCCGCGCTGTGGCGGCTGCACCGGATGCATCACGCGGACCTGGATTTCGATCTCACCACCGGGCTGCGGTTTCACCCGTTCGAGCTGCTGTTGTCGTTCGGCATCAAGGCAACGGTGATCGTCGCCATCGGCGCGCCCGCGCTGGCGGTGCTGGTCTTCGAAATCATCCTCAGTTCGCTGGCGCTGTTCAATCATTCCAATGTGCGCCTGCCCGCCACCCTGGACCGCCACCTGCGCCGGTTTATCGTCACACCGGATTTTCACCGGGTGCATCATTCCTGGTATCCGGAGGAGACCAACACCAACTTCGGCTTCAACCTTTCACTCTGGGACCGTGCGCTGGGCACCTACTGCCCCCAGCCCCGTGACGGCCACGAGGGCATGACCATCGGGCTGAACCAGTTCCGTGAGCCTTCCTGGGAGCGCTTCGACCGGATGCTGATCCAGCCCTTCGTGGGCCCGGCGCACAGCTATCCGATCCCCTATCGCCGGGCGGCGCGGGAACAAGACCCCGAATAGAACGGCACGCGACGGGAATGTCATTGCGACACTTCCTGTCGCGCGGCCGGGGCATTCTGGCGCGGAAGTCTGACGCCGGCGGCGCTCATGTTGTACGCTTGTGCGGCGCCGGCCACTGTCCGGAAAGCACCATTGCACCAGGGAAGCGCCATGACACTGAAACTGCTGGCGGTGGGGGATCTGCATCTCGGACGACGGCCCGGGAGCCTGCCTGATGCGCTGCGTGATGCCCGTTCCGCCCGGTCGCTGGGCCCGGCCACGGCACTGGAGCGCCTGGTGGACGAGGCCATCAACGAGCAAGTCGATGTCGTGGCCCTGGCCGGTGATCTGGTCGAGGCGCATGACGACTTCTTCGAGGCCTACCGTGACCTGCACAAGGCCGTCGCTCGGCTGGTGGCGCACAACATCCGCGTCGTCGGCGTGGCGGGCAACCATGATGTGCAGGTGCTGCCGCGACTGGCAGCGGAACTGCCCGGCTTTGATCTGCTGGGCGAGGGCGGGCAATGGGAAGAAACCGTTCTCACCGGCGCTGATGGCAGCGAGGAGGTACTGCACGGCTGGTCCTTTCCCCGGCCCGCCGTGACCACCAGCCCGCTGGCGGGTCACCGTTTTGAACGGGACCGCCGCCTGCAACTGGGGCTGCTCCACTGCGACCGCGACCAGCACGGCAGCCATCATGGCCCGGTGACCAGCGGCGAACTGGACGATGCCGGGCTGGACGCCTGGCTGCTGGGCCACATTCACAAACCGGACGCGCTGACGCCGGAGAAACCCTCTGGTTACCTGGGCTCGGTCACCGCACTGCGGCGCACCGAAACCGGCCCCCGGGGCCCCTGGCTGTATCGGCTGGCTTCCACCGGGATCGAAGCGGTGGAGCAGTGGACGCTGGCACCGCTGCGCTGGGAACCCCTGGAAGTGGACCTCACCGGCCTGCAGGAAGCCGGCGAGGTCACCACACGACTGATGCGGGCGGTCCGGGAAAAGGCCGAGGCCATCGTTGCCGCCGGCCGCGCGCCGGATGCCCTGGGGCTGGATGTATGCTTCGCCGGCCGCACGGACCTGCGCCGCGACGCCGAAGCGGCCCTGACCGACGAACAGCTCGATGACATTCCCGCCGCCGGCCTTCGCTGTTTTGTCGGACGCCTGCGTTTCGAGACCCTGCCGGAATCGGACCCGGAACGGCTTGCCCGGGAAAAAAGCCCCGCCGGTCTGCTGGCCCGCCAGCTGCTGATCCTGGATGACCCGGACCACGACGACCACCGCGCGCTGGTTGACCGTGCACGCCGGCACCTGAGCGCGGTCGCCGAGGACCGGGCCTGGCAGCCCCTGCACCGCGGCGAACCGAATGATGCCGAGGTCATCGCCTGGCTGCGCCGTTCGCTCTCCATCTCCCTGGATGCACTGCAGGCACAGCGCCGGGAGGCCGAATGAAGCTGCGCGCACTGCATGTACGCGAGCTGCCGGGCATCGCCGAACCCTTCAGCCTTGAAGAGCTGGGCGAAGGCCTGCATCTGATCAGCGGCCCCAATGCCTCCGGCAAGTCCAGTCTCCTGCGTGCGCTGCAACTGCTGCTCACGGAAGCGCGCACCGGCGACCCGCTGCATCTGCGCCTGGGCGCCGAGTTCGACAACGACGACGGCCGCTGGCGAGTCGAACGCAGCGGCACCACCCGGACCTGGTATCTCGACGGCCGTCACGCCGATGCGCCGCCGGCCCTGCCCGAACGCGAAACCCTGCAGAGCTATCTGCTGGGCGTCGAAAGCCTGCTTGGTCGCAGCGATACGGACGAGGCGATTGGTGAACGCTTCCGGCGCGAACTCGCCGGCGACTACGACCTGCCGGCGGTGCGCCAGCGCTTTCCCGTCTCCCCGCGCATCGACCGCCGCCACGGCGAAACTCTGCAGCAGGCCGAGCGGGCCCTGCGCGAAGCCGAGCGGCACAACCAGGATCTGGTGCAGCGCTACCGCCGCCTGCCGGAACTGGAACAACAGATTGCCGAGACGGAACGGGCCGAACAGGCCCTGGGCCAGTACCGGGAAGCCCTGGAAGTGCTCCGGCTGCGCCAGCGCCACGACGAGCTCCAGGCGGGGCTCGACGCTTACCCGCCCATGCCGTCCCGCGAAGATGGCAAGCGCTGCGCCGAGCTGAACAGCCGGCTGGAAACGCTGCGTACCCGTGAGCGCGAACAACAGGAACGCTACCACAAAGCCGGGGAGCGCCTGCGACAGACTGGCCTGGACGCGCCGGAGGCGGTGGATGTATCCACGGCGCGAAAATGGCTCAACGAAATCCGTGAAGGCGAAAACCGGCTCACGCAGTTGCGCAAGGAACACGCCCGGGCTCGTGGCGAGCGAGAGGAAGCCGAGAGGGCCCTGGGCGCCGGCGAACCGGAAGGCCTCTTCCGCCCCGACGCCGAACAGGTCGGAGCCATCGAACGCTGCGCCAATGCGGTGTATGAAGCCGAGTGCAGACTGAGCGAAACCCGCGCCCGCGCGGAAAGCACCACAGCCACCGGGGCCCCGGACAACGAAGGCCGGCTCGACCTGCTCGGTGCCGTTACAGCACTGGCGGGCGGGGCCCTGCTGCTGGTGATCGCCTGGACCAGCGAGCCCGCCTGGTCCGCACTGGGTGCCCTGCTGGTGCTGCTCGGCGCCGGCGTGGGCGCGCGCAGGCTGCTTCGCGGCAAACAGAGCAGCGACCCGCTCGCCGGGCAGATGCTGAAACAGGCGAAGCAGGAACATGACCGCGCCCGCGCGGCCCTGGGCGAAGCCGCCACGGCTGCCGGACTGCAATACGACAGCGCACCGGCCTCCAGCATGCAGGTTTTCGTCGACCGCCTCGGAAAGCTTGATCGTGCACGGGCCACCGAGGCCGGGCATGAGGCTGAATGCGTGCAGCAGGAGCAGGATCTTGCTGCACAACGCAAGCGCCTGCGCACGTTGCTTCAAAAATGGAACGGCCAGCCGGCCGGCGACGACGCCCCGGCACTGGAAAGCGCCCTGGAACGTCTTGAGCAGCGCCGCGACGCCGCCGCCGACGCGCTGCGCGACATGCACGACAGCAAAAACCGGCTTCGCGAACTGGAACAGGAAACAGGCGAGACACGGCAACGCCTTGCCGAGCTGTTCTCGTCACTGCAACTGGAACCGGGGGATCAACGGACCCTGGAGCAACGACTGGAAATGCTTCCCGAGTGGGAAGCGTTGCACGAGAAGCTTCGCGGTGTGGATGCACAACTCCAGGCAAGCCTCAAGCGTCTGGACGACACCGATGAAGCACTGGCGCGCTGGATGGAGGAGGGCGACCAGGAGGCGATTGCCGCCGCCATCCGCGATGCACAGGCGCAGATCGAATCCCTGCAGGAGCTGCGCGAAGAAAAGGCCCGGATCGAAGCGGACCGGGATCAGGCGCAACGGGAGCATCCGCTGGAACAGCGCCGTGCCGAATACGACCGTGCCCGGGAAGAACTGGAGTTTCTCTTCGAGCAGCGAATGGTGGCCGAGGCCGGGCACTTTCTTCTGAATGACGCGGAAAGCCGGCACCGCAGTGCCCATCAGCCGGAAACCCTGCGCCGCGCCGACGAACGTCTGCGCACCTTCACCCGGGGGCACTTTTCACTGCGGCTGGATGAGCAGGCACAGCTTCGCGCCTTCGACGAGCGTCAGGGCCTGGAGCGAACGCTGGAAGAACTGTCCGTGGGCACGCGCATGCAGCTGCTGATCGCCCTGCGCCTGGCCTGGGCGCAGCAGAACGAGCACCGGGATGATCCACTGCCATTGTTTCTCGACGAAGCATTGACCACAACCGACCCGGAGCGCTTCGACGCGGTGGCAAGCGCCCTGGCCGCCGAGTCCCGCGAGCGTGGTCGCCAGATCTTCTATCTGACCGCGCAGGCTGAAGACATGCAACGCTGGCAGCGGGCCACCGGCATTGCGCCGCAGCACATCGATCTTGCCGAAGTGCGCCGGCTTGCGACCGCCGCTTCCGAACCCCTTGCGCTGCCCGCGCAGAGATCCCTGCCGGACCCGCGCGACAGCACGCCGGAAGACTGGGCCCGCCAGGCGGGCATCCCGCCCGTGAATCCGCGCAACGACGCGGGCGCCATCGCGCTCTTCCATCTGTTGCGCGATGATCTGCCCCTGCTTCACCGCATCATGGAAGACCTGCGCGTCGAAACCCTGGGCCAACTGGACAGCCTGGTGGCGACCGCCCTGGGTCGACGCAGCCTGGACGAAGCCACCCGGGATCGGCTTGGCCAACGCATCCGCATTGCCCGCGAATGGGTCGCGGCCTGGCGTATCGGTCGCGGCCGCCCGGTGGAGCGTTCGGCGCTGGAAGAAACCGATGCCGTCACCGAACGCCAGCTCGACCGCGTCGATGAGCTGGCCATCGAATGCAACCGCGATGCTTCCGCGATCATCGAAGGGCTGCGCAACAAGCGGGTATCACGATTCCAGGGTCAGAAGATCGACGAGCTGGAAGAATGGCTTCAGCAGCACGGTTACCTCGACCCTCGCTCTCCCCTTGACGAAGACGAACGCTACCGTCGTGTGCTGGACGCCGTGCAGGGCGATACGGAAACAGCGGAAAGCATCCGCCAGGTGGTGCACTGGCTGGAAGCGGCGGTGCAAACAAGTACCAATCACTGAGTCCGCGCTCATGGCATTTTGCCAGCAGGCCGAATGCTGTCGACAGCAATGTCTTGATCCTGCCTTGCCGTTACGATTCATCAATATTCTGTTACGCCATGAAAACTTCACGGCCTGACGATTCGCTTTGCCTTCTGTTCCGGGTCCGGTTCCTTGCACTTTAGTACAAGAGATCCGCTGCAGCCCTGTTGTGGTCCATGTCTCATGGCTTGAAGCAGGGCCTGTTCGCGTACCGGAACCGTGATAAACCAGGAAAGGTATTGGTAATAAAGCGGTACATTCTTCGTATTTGCGTGTCTTTTGTCACGGCGGACAACAGCTTGTCATCAAGGGCCAGCCCCTCAAACTGTGAAGCCGTTATGGAAGAATACAGAGAGTGCTGATTCCATATACCCGGCAACGCAACCGGGCAACAAAACTCGGCAACGGATGCAAGAGAACAATATGCAGGATGCAGGAAGCATGACCCATGAAGTTCCCATTCTCACGGTGCGCTACGCGCGCCGTTTCGTGCGCTTCATGGAAGAAAGAGGTGTCGGCAGCCAGGCGCTGCTTTACGGTACCGGAGTAAGCGAGAGCATGCTCGAAAACCCGGACGCCTTTCTTTCCATGAAGCAGATCATCGCCATTCTCAGGCAGGCCGAACGTCTCGTCCAGGACGAAACAACGGCGTTCGAGTTCGGAAAACAGCTGGATCTCGTCGGCCACGGGCTGCTGGGCTTTGCCCTGCTGCACCAGCGAGATCATCGCGAACTGATCAAGATGATCGTTCAGCATCTTCGCGTGCAGCTACCGATGATGGACATGGGGGTGTACTGTAGCGACGAGACGGTCTGCATACGCCTGAAAGATGTCTGGGATCTCGGCAGCCTGCGCCCGTTCATGGCACGCATGTACATGGGGAGCATCTACGCACTGACCTCCCTGGTCTGCAAGAACTTCTCCTTCGAGTTCGACTTTTCCGGCCGTTCCGCCGAATGGAAGAAAGCAGTCAATGGCTCGGACATTTTCTTCGATGGTAATCATAACCAGGTCACCATGTCCCTGTCCGAAAGACCCAGGCGAGACCCTGACTGGCAGATTGCCTACTACCTGGCAGATGTGCGTTCCAGGGAGAAGCCACAGATCAACAGCGCCATGGAAGTCGTGATGCAGGTGCGCCAGCAGATCATGAGCAACCCGGGGCGCGACAGCACCCTGGACCGCGTGGCCCAGAAGCTCGGCATGAGCGCACGGTCGGTCAGGCGCCATCTCCGTCTTGCCGGCTTTACTTTTCACGATATCCGCACCGAGATTCGCGAGACCTTTGCGACCCTTTATCTTGCGGACACCCGGGTGCCGCTTGAGCGCATTGCCTGGCGGCTCGGATACAGCGACCAGGCCAGCTTCACCAAGGCCTATCGGTCCTGGACCGGGAAGACGCCGGGCAGCGTGCGGCGCAAGCACCAGTGCGGAAACGGGAAGGCTGTCGTGGCAGAGGAATCCTCCCTCCATAAGGAGGAAGGCGATGAATCGACAGAACCGGGAAACAGTGAGTCATCAGAAAAACGACCGATAAAAAGAGAGCCGACAGCGGAGAAGCCCGGGAAGTCGGCGCCCATCCAGGAAGAGAAGACTCCCTGAAGGGCCGCCGGGCGTTTCCG
>SLJS01000322.1 GCA_007135015.1 Alcanivorax sp.
GGGGTGTCTTTTTTTTGGTTCCTTTTTTTGGACAAGCAAAAAAAGGAACCCGGCCGGCAGGCCGGAAAACGAGCGCATGAAAGAACGCCCTGGCGAGAAGCTCCAGCTCCGCCCTGGCGCGTGGTTGGCGGTTCAGGGTCAATTCCTGCACCGAAGCGAGGGTTTTCACGACACCCTCCTAATAGGAGAGGAGCTTTTGCAACAACCTCCGTGGCGGGAGGAGCGTGCGGCGAATCGTGGACAACAGAACGGAGAGACCGCCTTGGGCCTGATACGTCTTGTCATCATCATCCTGCTGCTGTGGGTCATCTGGCTGCTGATCCGCCGGACCCTGGCGGCACTGCAGCCGCCGGCACGGCGGGACACGGACGAGGCCCAGCGCATGGTCCGCTGCCTGCGCTGCGGCGTGCATGTGCCCGAACAGCACGCGCTCTGGCACGAAGACCGCACCTTCTGCAGCAGGGAACATCAGCATGCCTGGTTCCGGGAACATGGATAGTCTTTACCCCGCCTCCTTCCAGGCACAACGCTGGACGCCGGAGCGCGTCTATCACTTCTATCGCATCTTCCTCACCCTGATGCTCGCAGGGTTCTTCCTCGCCACACGGGAAGAACCCCTTTTCGGCCAGCACGCCCCGGGCCTGTTCCTGTCCACGGTGCTTGGCTACCTGCTGCTCGCGCTGATCATTCCGTTGCTCACCCAGCCCGACCAGGGGGCGCGGCGCACCCTGCTGATGCTGGCTACGGTGTGCGTGGACATCATTTTTCTTACCCTGCTTGTCCATGCCAGCGGCGGCATTGCCTCCAGTCTGACGGTACTGTTCCTGGTCACGGTGGCGGCGGCCAACATCCTCCTGCCGGCGCGACTGGGGCTGCTCAGTGCAGCACTGGCCACCCTGGCGGTGATGTTCGAGCAATTCTACTTCTCCCTGGGCGAGATGGACGCCGAGCCCTTCCAGCTGACCGAGTCCGGGCTGCTCGGGTTGTCGTTTTTTGCCATTGCCCTGATCACCGGCCAGCTCACCCGCCGCCTGGCACGGAGTGAGGCGCTGACCGCCCGCCAGAGCCGGGCCATCGCCCAGCTGGAGGCCCTCAACCGCAAGGTGGTCGAGCGCATGCGCACCGGAGTGCTGGTCTTCGACGAGGACAACCGGGTTGTCCTGGTGAACCACTCGGCGCGGGCACTGTTCGAACGGCGGCCGCTGGTGGGCGAACGACTCCCCGCACCCCTGATCCGGGCACGGGAAGAATGGGAGCGCAATCCCGGCCGCCAGCGGACAGCGGTTGCGGTCTCCGAACAGGCGCCGGAA
Source organism: Alcanivorax sp. (assembly GCA_007135015.1). Lineage (GTDB taxonomy): Bacteria > Pseudomonadota > Gammaproteobacteria > Pseudomonadales > Alcanivoracaceae > SLJS01. The sequence continues at coordinate 1,311 of SLJS01000322.1, forward strand.
CAGGAAGTCGGTTTCGCCCGCCTGGACACCGGTGAAGGCGCGGTCACCATTGCCTTCCTGGAAGACCGCAGCCGCCTGGTCCAGGAAGCCCAGCAGCTCAAGCTCGCTTCCCTGGGCCGGCTTTCCGCCACCATCGCACACGAGATCCGCAACCCGCTCAGCGCCATCAACCATGCCGCGGAACTGCTCGACGAGAGCGAGGACCCGGCGGAGGAAAGCCGGTTGCGGAGCATTATCCGCTCCCATGTCACGCGGGTGAACGGCATCATCGACGAAGTCCTGGGCCTGTCACGGCGTCCGGCCTCGGCGGTACGCATACTCGGCATGGGCCAGGTGCTGGAGCTGTGCAGACAGTGCTGGCAGGACGCGGGCCACCCTCCGGAAAGCCTGCAACTGCGAGGCTACGAGGAACAGCCGATCCGTTTCGACCCGGAACAGCTGCGCCGCATCCTCGAGAACCTGCTCGACAATGCCTGGACCCATGGCCAGGGCAGCGACGTGGAAGTGGACTCCGGTGTACATCCTCATACCGGCCTTCCCTGGCTTGCCGTGCGTGACCGGGGACCAGGAGTTTCCGCGGAGGCCCGCGAGCACCTTTTCGAACCCTTTTTCACCACATCCCGAAACGGTACCGGCCTGGGCCTGTTCCTGTGCCGCGAACTGTGCGAGAGCAACCAGGCCCGGCTGGACTACCGGCCGGCCGCGCCCGGCAGCTCCTTTGTGATAACCTTTGCCCATCCGGACCGGGGCTTCGAATAACCATGAATGATTCCCGCCGACAACAGGTACTGGTGGTCGACGACGAAGCGGACCTGCGTGAGCTGCTGGTCATCACCCTGGGACGCATGAAACTGGAGGCCACGGCCGTCGAGGATGTGGCCCGGGCCCGCCAGGCACTGGAAAGCCGGGACTTCGACCTGTGCCTGACCGACATGAATCTGCCGGACGGTGACGGTCTGGACCTGGTCCGCCACATCGGCCAGCACCGCCCGGACCTCCCGGTGGCGGTAATCACCGCCTACGGAAGCATGGAAACCGCCATCCGCGCCATGAAGGAAGGCGCCTATGACTTCATCGCCAAGCCCGTATCCCTGGACCGCCTGCGCCAGCTGGTCGAGGACGGCCTGGGCATCGGCCGCCAGGGCCCCGTGGAGGATCAGGCACAGGAACTGATCGGCGAATCGGAGGCCATGGAGCAGCTTCGCCGGCAGATCCGCAAGCTGGCCCGCAGCCAGGCACCGGTCTACATCAGTGGTGAATCCGGCACCGGCAAGGAGCGAGTGGCCCGGCTGATCCACCGCCTGGGCCCACGCCATGACAAGCCCTTCGTGCCCGTCAACTGCGGCGCCATTCCCTCGGAGCTGATGGAAAGCGAGTTCTTCGGTCACCGCAAGGGGAGCTTTACCGGCGCCTCCGAGGACCGCAAGGGGCTGTTCCGGGAAGCCGACGGCGGCACCCTGTTTCTTGACGAAGTGGCGGACCTGCCGTTGCACATGCAGGTCAAGCTGCTGCGCGCCATCCAGGAAAAATCCGTGCGCCCGGTGGGCGAGTCCCGGGAGTTTCCCGTCAATGTGCGCATTCTCAGCGCCACCCACAAGGATCTGGGCAGGGAAGTCGGCGCGGACCGCTTCCGCCAGGATCTCTATTACCGTCTCAACGTAATCGAGGCCCCGGTCGCGCCCCTGCGCGAGCGGCCGGAAGACCTGGCCCCGCTGGTCGAATACATTCTCGGCCGACTCTGCCGGGAATGGGACATGCCCGTGCCGGAACTCGCCGACGACGCCTGGCAGGCACTGCGGGGCTATCCGTTTCCGGGCAATGTTCGGGAGCTGGAGAATATCCTGGAGCGTGCGCTGACCCTGGCGGAGGGCGCACGGATTCATGCTTCGCACCTGCAACTGCGCACCGACCTGGCAGCGAGCGAAGGCAACGGCAACGGCCGTGCCCCGGGCCAGCCGCTGGAGGAATACCTCCAGGACATCGAAAAGGAAGAAATCCGCAAGGCCCTGCAGGCCACCCACTGGAACCGCACCGCTGCGGCCCGCAGGCTGGGCATGACATTCCGTTCCCTGCGCTACCGGCTCAAGAAACTGGAGCTGGACCAGGAAGAGGAACACTGAAAAGCTGTTCGCGCTGCAAGCGTTCCTGCAAGGGCTTTTGCGACACCCTCTGACGAGAGTGCCACAAAAGGCTGGTGGGAGCGCACCTCGGGGCGCGAAGAACCTGGCGCCGTCCCGGAACCCAGGGCCTTCTCAGCCTTGCTGGAGGGTCCCCTCTCCCACGAGGAGGGTGTCGCAAAAACCTTGCTGACTACTTCATCGCTCGCGATGTAGAGCCTCCCCCTGCGAAGGGGGAGGTATGGAGGGGGAGGCCGCCGTCAGGCGGCCAGCGACGTATCACCCGCCTTGCGCGGCTTCGCCGCGCCCCCACCCCGACCCTCCCCTTCGCAGGGGAGGGAGTCCGTTTATCGGCTCGCCCTGCCAACGAAGGGCTTTTGCGACACCCTCACCAGGGGAGAGGGGCTTTGGCGGCAACCTCTGACGCAGGCGCCATAGACCCTTTTTCTAGCTCCTCAACCCGCATCGGGATCATAGGGGCGCGGATCCACTGGCGGCTGCTCGCCGCACAGCAGTGCCCCGAGCAGCCCGGCGGTTCCCGGAGCACAGGCCAGACCACTGCGGTAGTGGCCGGTGGCAAGAAAAAGCCCCGGGTAACGCGCCACCTCACCAATAAAGGGGCATTCCCGCCGGTTGCCGGGCCTCACCCCGGCCCACTGCGCCTGCGGCATGGCCCCGGCCAACGGTGGCCAGAGCTCGCAGGCCATTTGCTGCAGGGCAAGGCCCGCCTCCCGGGTGGGCATCTGGTCCGGAACCTCTTCGCGCAACGTGGAACCGGCCAGCATGCCGCCATCACGGCGCGGCACCACATAGCCCTGCTTCGACAGCAACAGCGCGGCGGGCACCGGCGGACCGGGGGACCAGAACAGCATCTCCCCCTGAACCGGCATCATGGGCAGTTCCACGCCCAGTGGCGCCAGCAGTTCCCGGCTCCAGATACCTGCGGCCACCACCACCTGACGCGCATCAAAGGGACCACCCGGAGCGTGGACCCGCCAGCCCCCTTCCACGGGTTCCAGGGCGGCCACCTTCGCCCGGCGCAGCGAACAGCCCCGGCGCGCGCTCAGCATCCGGTACAGGCCCTGAAGCAGACGTGAACTGCGCACCGTGGCCACATCCGGCAGCCAGAGGCCATCCCGGCCCTGCAGCGACGGCTCCACCGCCGAAACATCCGCCAGATATTCCAGCGTAATGCCTTCCCGGGCCGCCCAGTCCAGTGCCCCCTGCCTTTCGTCCGTATCCAGCACCAGCATGCCCGTGTCTTCCACCTCCGGGTCGGGTTGGCCGGCCGAGACAAGCTCCTCCGCGAGCTCCCGGTAGGCGGACGCGGCTCCACGCTCCAGCGCGGTAATCGATGCGGGATGGCGCCAGGGAAAGAGCGCCGAAAGAATGCCGCCGGCGGCCCAGGAAGCGGGCGGGCGGTCATGGCCCGCGTCCAGCACCGTCACCGACCGCCTGCGGCGCAGCAACTCCCGTGCGGAAAGCAGACCGATGATACCCGCGCCGATGATGACTACGTCTCCCATGGAAAATCGCCCCGAAGAATTTTCGGCTCATGATACCGCAACGAGGCCATCGAGCGGTCGGCAGCCAGAGAGCGGGGGTCGGTAGCGGGCCATTCCCGCCGGGAGGAGTTTGAAGGAAGAAGTTTCTGACATCGCGCTACGGGCACTTCCTACAGCAACCCGGGTTTCGGGCGGCTGCCCGGCACCGCTCTGCGCAGGCAGAGTTACGGTCGCAACCATGGGAACCAGTCTTCGCCGAGGTGATCTCCATGAAGACGCGACAGCCTCGAAAGGGTTTCACGCTGACGGAACTGCTTGTGGTGGTGGTATTACTCTCCGTGCTTGCCACCCTGGCGCTGCCCCCGGCCCGCAAGCTGGTGCTGGATCACCGCATCTGGACACTGCAGCACCGCCTGCATGCCTCGTTGAACCTGGCCCGCAACAGCGCCCTGCATTCGGGCTCACCGGTTGTGGTCTGCGCTACCGACGGCAACGGTGCCTGCGACGGCGGAAGCACGGACTGGAACCATGGCTGGATGGTGTTCGAGGACCCGGCGTGGCTCGGTGCATGCCGGCCCGACGCCACCGGCAACCGCTGCCGGGACGGACAGGGACGGATACTTCGTATTCAGGCTCCCGTGGACGGCTTCCGGATCGTGACCAACCGCAATGTGTCCCGGCGTGTGCGCTTCAACCCCCGGGGCATGAGCTACGGCTACACGGGCCGCTTCACCTTCTGCGACACCAACGGCGACGGATTCCAGCGAGGACTGGTGGTGCCCAACACCGGGCGCATCCGCACGGCGAATGAAACCGAGCTGTTGCCATGCCAATGAAGGCCGTAATCCGGGGAATATTCCAGAGCGGTTGCAACGCCCATTACTCCGGTCGATGCTTTCCATGGTGCCGGTAAGCTGCCAGCAAACTCGCCCATGGCCGCTTCGCGGCCCCGGGTTGCGCTCCGCTTCACCCGGGCTACCGGAAACCGTGCACTGCCTCAACGAAGCTGCCGCCAGCCCCGACGTCCGCCCGCGACGCCTTCTCCCGGGTCAAAGTCCAGATCCCGCCGGCCGTCGGAGCCGGTCACCACCATGATGTTCCCATCCTCGCCGAAGAGCACGGCCGGACGGGCGGCCACACCCACGCCCGCGCCGATGCCACTGGCCGGCATCTCGGTATCGCCGATGGAGATGAAGTCGTCATCATCGATCTCGCCATCGCCGTCCACGTCGAAGAAACTGGCGCCCAGCCGCCCTCCCGTGTCGGCATCCAGTGCCATGATCCAGCTGTCGCCGCCGCCCCCGCAGGGATCATCGCTGGGAATCAGGGTGCTGAAGACCGCCACACTCGAGAAAAACAGCGCCTGATTGACCACCCGTTCGCCATCCTGCGTGTCCAGGTCAAGATACCAGCCATTGTGCTGCTCTCCGTCCTCCGGTCTCTCGTCCGTCACACCCCGTGCCGCCAGCTCACCGCTTGTATCCTGCCCCTCGATTTCCTGTTCCAGGAGGTTGTCATTCCGGTCTTCAACAGCACGGCCCCGGTCAATGATTCCGTAGAGGCTCTGTACCACACCGTCATCCACCAGATCCCCCTGCTCCAGATACTTGCCGGTGCCGAACAGCACCAGCCACTCCTCGTCGCGGTTGAGCCCGGCCTGAGGCCTGGCGGTAATCGGCTGGGGCGTGCCGTACTCGTCGCTTGCCTGGAACAGCCGTCCGTCCTCGTCGTCACGACCAAGTGGCGCCAGCGTCCAGTTTCTGTCGTCGACCACAAACTTCCAGAGATTGCCGCGCAGATCGCCAGCGTAGGCGCGGTCGGCCCTGCGGTCGCCGCGGGAGTCGATCACAAGCGGCGAGGAAAGACCGTTTGGCCGGCCGGGGTTGCCCTCGCCGGTATCCACGGGCTCGCCGTCGAGCAGTTCCCCGGTGGCCGCATCCAGGGCAAAGAGCTGTGCACTCGCTCCGGCAGTGTTGTAGCCATTGCCGAATACCACTGCCCACTGGTCCCCTTCGTCGCCATCGCTCATGCGCACGATGGAGGCTTCGGCCACGCCCTCGCCCAGCTCATCGTGGGTAAATTCCCAGAGCACATCGTCCGGGCCGAAATTCTCCGGGTCGCTGATATCCAGGGCAAAGATGCCCCGGCCGCCCGCACCGAGCGTACCCACCAGGATGGTGCGCCATTCCCCGTCAATGCGCACATCCCCCACGCTCGGGGAGCCGTCCACATAGTAGCGATGGGCATAGTCGGGTTCGGCCAGTTCATGCAGCTCGCCAAGCAGCATGCCGGGCACATAGGAGAAGACATTCTCGCCGGTCTCGGCATTGAAGCCGTGCAGCATGCCATCATTGGCACCCACATAGACCATCGGCACGCGCGACAATTTTCCTGAAAGAAAACTCCGGTAGTCGGCTCCGGCGCCCGTGAACCCGCCGTGGCCGAAGGATTCGTCGTGGGTAAATACCGGCTCCGAGTTCACGATATCGCCCAGCATGGAACTCCGGTCCCGAAACCCGCCCTCTTCCGGCGCGGCCTCCATGTCTCCACGCAGCCAGGCCAGGCGCGCGGCCCCGGTTTCCTCGTCCTCGCCCTCCAGAATCAACGCATCATCGAGGCCCGCACCTACGAGACTCTCCCATTCAAAGGGCACCCCCGGATCTGAAAAGCGCTGGTCGCAGCAGGTAACGATGTTGCGCTCGTCCGGAGCCACCCGCTCATCAAGTTCCTCGGCGGCGCTCCAGAGCTGCGCGGTGAGGGCACCGCTGTCCGAATCGGTGGCAAAGGCCTGCAGGTCTCCACTCCAGTCGGCGCTGTCGAACAGGGCCTGGTAGACATGGCTTCCGGCGTCGAGGCGCGTGGAGTTTGCGGCGACAGAGGCGGAGGAACCGGCCACCCGTTCGAGAATCTCGCGCAATGTGCTTTGCAGTTCTTCGGCAAATACATCAGGTTCGTCCGCGGTGAAGAACCCCCCACGACTGGTAACGCCTGCATGGAGAAGATCATCGAGCTTCGCTTCATCCGAGCCATCATTCGACCACTGAATCGGGTCGTCATCCTGCAGGGACCACCACACATCCGACATTTCATGATCGCCGGAAACACCCAGTCCCACCCCGTAGGTCACCATATGCTGCCAGTGCGCCGGGTTGCCCAGTACCTCGTTATCAAAATCCTCGTCCCGCGTGGGGACCAGATTCGCCATGTCGTCTTTGAGATCCCGGCTCCAGTAATGCCAGGCCACATGCGCAAGCGAGCCTTCATGGATATCAAAAAGCGGCCCCTCACCTTGTACGTCGTCAGTCTCATGGCTTCCGGACGGAAGGGACAGGTTGTCAGAGTCATCGTTATAATAGCCATCGGTCATCAGTACCGTATAGCTGTTTCGGCACTCTGCCATCTCACTTCCATAATCCTCCGGGTCATTGCGCCAGGGATAGTCACTTTGCTCGTAATACTCCCCCGCGCCCTCCAGCGCCAGCCTAAGAGGCGTGATTCCCCTCGCATCGCGCAGGTAAAGCCAATCATAAAAATCCTCGCGATGAGAGGAATCGTAGACACGCACACCCTGTTCCACGGCGCGGACATCAGCACCATCTATACGGTGCTCCTCCTGATTGATGGCGCCCCAGCCAACGCGAGCCTCCTCGGGAAGCACGCGGAAGGCCTCGGCGATACCGGCCCTCGAAGCATAGAGTCTATTTCGGTAATAGGAATACC
>SLJS01000142.1 GCA_007135015.1 Alcanivorax sp.
GGCACCGGGGCTGCGCGGACTCTGGCACTACCTGGGCCGGGCGGGCACCTTCCTGCTGGACACCTGGCGGCTTATTGCCATGCGCCGTGATCCGTCCACCCGGCTGAAGACCCCGCTGGGGCTGGAAAAACGGGTCGCCTGGGCCGAGCCGCTGCCGCTGGGGCGCGCCAAGGCTATTGGCAGGGAGCTCGGATGCAGCCTCAATGATGTGCTGCTCGGCTGTGTGGCCGGCGGGCTGCGCCAGGAGCTGGAGCGCTACGGCGACGCCACCGAAGGGCTCGAGGTGCGCGCGGCGGTGCCCTACAACATGCGCCCGCTGAATCAGTTCGAGCGCCTGGGCAACGAGTTCGGGCTGGTGTACCTGCCCCTGCCAGCGGGCATTGCCGACCCGGAGGAACGGGTGCGCGAGGTCTGCCGGCGCATGCAGGCGCTGAAGGGCTCCATGCAGCCGGCGGTGTCCTGGTTCACGCTGAAACTGCTGGGCTGGCTGCCCGGTTCACTGGAGCGGGTCTTCCTGAACTATTTCAGCGCCCGGGCCAGCGCAGTGATGACCAATGTGCCCGGCCCGCAACAACCCATCGTGCTGGACGGCTGCGAGATCGAAACACCGCTGTTCTGGGTGCCCCGCAGCGGGGACCTGGGCCTGGGCATCAGTATTTTCAGCTATGACGGCCAGGTGCATTTCGGTGTGGTCACCGATGCACGCCAGTTGCCCGAGCCGGAGCGCCTGATCGAGGCCTTTGTCGCGGAGTTCGCCGAACTGGACAGCCGTTTCCCGGAGGTCGAATCCGGGGAAGACAAGCGCCTGTCCGCGTAGCAAGATGGGTGACAACAATCGTTCTGCAAGGATCACAGGGAAAAGGGGCTGGCAATAATGAACTACTTCGTTACCGGAGCCACCGGCTTTATCGGCCGTTTTATGGTTGCACGCCTGCTGCGCAGGGAAAACGCCCGGGTATTCGCCCTGGTGCGCCCCGGTTCGGAATACAAGCTCGACGGCCTGCGCCGGCGGCTGGGGGCACAGCCCGATCAGCTTGTCGCCATCAAGGGAGATCTCACCCGCAAGCTGCTGGGCGTGAGCAAGCGCGACCGGGATGACCTTCGCGGGCAGGTGGATCATTTCTTTCACCTGGGGGCCATCTATGACCTGGCCATGGACGAGGCGTCCCAGAAGAAGACCAATATCGAGGGCACGCGGGCGGCGGTGAAGCTGGCTGCGGAACTGGGCGCCGGGAACTTTCACCATGTCAGCTCCATTGCCGCGGCCGGGCTCTACGAGGGCACCTTCCGCGAGGACATGTTCGACGAGGCCGGCCCGCTGCCGGACGCCTATCTCTACAGCAAGCACGAGTCCGAGCGCATCGTGCGCGAGGAGTGCAAGCTGCCGACACGCATCTACCGGCCGTCCATGGTGGTGGGTGATTCGCGTACCGGCGAGATGGACAAGGTGGACGGGCCCTACTACTTCTTCAAGCTGCTGCAGCGGCTGCACGATTTCATTCCACCCTGGATCCCGCTGCTCGGCATCGAAGGGGGCAACTTCAATGTGGTGCCGGTGGACTTCGTCGCCGACGCCATCGATCACATCGCCCATCTTCCGGACCGTGATGGCCAGACCTTCCATCTGACCCATGACCGTCATTACAGCGTGGGTGAAGTAATCAATATCTTCGCGGGCATCGCCGATGCGCCGCGCATGGCGGTGCGCTTCGACAACAGCTGGGTGCAGCGCGCGCTGCCGGGCTTCGTGCGCAAGGGCGTCCAGCGCGTGCCGCCGGCCCGCTTCGCCCTGCATCAGGCGCTGGAGGCGCTGGATATTCCCGAGGAGGCACTCAAGTTCCTCACCTACCCCACGCAGTTCGACAATACCAATGCGAAGGAAGCCCTGGCAGGCAGCGGTATCGAAGCGCCGGAGCTGGAATCCTACGCCCAGCAGCTGTGGGATTACTGGGCAAATCATCTGGACCCGAACCGCGATACCCGTCGCGACGAAATGCAGCCACTGCCCTCGCTGGAAGAGCGCGTGGAAGACAAGGTGGTGTTGATCACCGGTGCGACTTCCGGCATCGGCAAGGCCGCGGCCCTGAAGCTGGCACGGGCCGGCGCGCGGGTGCTGGTGGTGGCCCGCACGCCGGAGAAACTCGAACAGACCCTCAACGAGATCGAGAAGCTGGGGGGCACGGCGGAGTCCTACCAGGCCGACGTTTCCGACCTGGAGGAGTGCGATGCCCTGGTCGAGCGGGTGCTCAGGGACCACGGGCGGGTGGATATTCTCGTCAACAACGCCGGGCGTTCCATCCGGCGCTCGGTGGTCCACACCTTCGACCGTTTCCACGACTTCGAGCGGACCATGCAGCTGAACTATTTCGGTGCGCTGCGGCTGATCATGGACCTGCTGCCGCACATGCGCGAGCGCGGCACCGGCCATGTCATCAACATTTCGTCCATCGGCGTGCTGACCAACGCGCCGCGCTTTTCCGCCTATGTGGCTTCCAAGGCGGCGCTGGATTCGTTCACCCGCTGCGCGGCCTCGGAACTGGCCCACGAGGGCATACGCTTTACCACCATCAACATGCCTCTGGTGCGCACACCCATGATCGCGCCCACGAAGCTGTACAACCATGTGCCCACCATCAGCCCCGGCCAGGCAGCGGACATGATCTGCGAAGCGATCATCCACCGGCCCAAGCGCATTGCCACCAGTCTGGGCATTCTCGGGCAGGTGATGCACTTCATTACGCCACGGGTCACCGAGACCATCATGAATACCGGCTACAAGGTCTTCGAGGACTCGTCCGCCGCAGTGGGCGGAAAGGAAAAGACCCCCAAACGCATCAGCCGGGAGCAGGCAGCGTTCTCCCGGCTTTTCAAGGGGATCCACTGGTAGCGGCCAGTGCACCAATGACCGCCCCGCCGCCCGGGCGCAGAATGTCCGGCCAGCCTGCACGGGGCTGGCCCAGGATCCGGCCCGTCTCGCGCAACAGCGACTCGGCGCGCCTGTTGAGCGCGGTCATCACGAAACCCCGCCGGGTATGCCAGCCGATCACCACCAGCGCGCCGCCACCCTGGTAGCATTGCGCATGGTCATGAAAGCCTTCCACCGCCCGGCCGCACTTTTGCAGCGCCAGATCGCGGGACAGCCGCCAGCGCAACCAGTGATAACCGATATAGGGGTAGCCCCGCAGCGTAAGGCTCAACCAGCCTCCGGGCTCACGGGACAGATCAAATCGCGGGAAATCCGCTTCCATGCCTGCCTCCTTGTGGGGCCTCCCTGCCCCTTGTCTGGTCCGTTCCGCTGTCTCAATCCCGGCATGGGACAGTGCTTTCCGGTGCGGTATTTCTAGTGCCTCGGGCCAGAAACATCAATGAAAACAGAATGCTACCGCTGTGCCATCAAAGTCGCACCGTTGAACCTCCTGTCGGCATGGAACGCCGGCCACCCGAGCAACAGCTCGGCCGGATACAGCCCGCGGCTCCCTTGTATCCGGACTCTGTTTCGGGGCACCCTTGGCAGTCGGGGCGACGGCCCCGCACTTGCCACCATGAATTCAGCGGAGACCAGCGCCATGCCTCGCGGCATCAGACTGAAAATGCCCCGGCTGGGGCCGCATATCCGGGAGATGTCCGGCTCACTCCTTCGGCATCTGGACGCCCGCATCTTCCCCGAATATCACTTGCGCCGGCGCGTGGACGGCAAGGTGATCCTGCTCACCGGTGCCAGCACCGGTATCGGCGAGGTGCTGGCCTACCGGCTCTCGGCCGCCGGGGCCCAGCTGGTTCTGGCGGCCCGCTCGCCGGAGAAGCTCGAGGCCGTGGTCCGGCGGATCCGCACCGCCGGCGGCCGTGCCCGGGCCGTCCCCGCGGATCTGTCGAAGAGCCAGGACTGCGACCGGCTGGCGAACAATGTGCTCGAGCATGAAGGCGCCGTGGACATCCTGATCAACAACGCCGGGCGCTCCATCCGCCGCCCGGTGCTGCGCTCGCTGGAGCGTTTTCACGATTTCGAGCGCACCATGCAGCTGAACTATTTCGGCACCATCCGCCTGACCATGAACCTGCTGACTTCCATGAAGGAAAACGGCGGCGCCCACATCGTCAATATTTCCACCGTGGGTGTACAGATGGCACCGGCACGCTTCAGTGCCTACCTGGCCTCCAAGGGCGCGGTGGAGGGCTGGACGATGTCGGCGGCGAATGAACTGGGCCATCACAACATCCGGATGACGCTGGTGAACCTGCCCCTGGTGCGCACGCCCATGATCGCGCCCACGGAGGTCTACCGCTACACGCCCGCGATTTCACCGGACGAGGCGGCACGGCGCATATGCCGGGCGCTGATCACCCGGCAGAAGCGGGTCATCAATGCCGCGGCGGTGGGCACCCAGGCGGCCTATCTGCTGTTCCCGCGGCTGTCCGAGGCCGTCGTCAATGTGGGCTACCAGCTTACACAGGAGTCCTCGGCGGTGCGGCGGGGCGACAGGGATGAGGACACCACAGGCACACGGCAGCCGACTCAGCAGTCCAATGTCCACCCTCTGCGACGGAAATAGGCTTTCGGGTTTCAGCGCTCAGCGGTCGGCAATCCGCTGACGGCTGAGTTCGGCCCTCGCGATACCCTCCGGAGGGGGGGATGCTGCAGCGCTTCGGCACCGGCCGCTGACTCCCGGTCGCTTGCCGTTACTCCCCGTAGACATGCACATGCCGGCGCGACCAGAGGCCCCGGAGGATGATCAGCGTATCGGTATCCACGTGGTGGACCCGCTCGATGCCCCCATCGCGCATGGCAGTGCGGATACTGCAGTCGCCAGTAAAGAACACCCACAGAAACCGGCTACAGGTAGACTCCCCGCGCAATGTTGTATCCCCTGAGTCGACCTTGACTGCCAGTGACTGTGAAGGGGCGCTGAAACGGGCATAACAGCCACCGAGCACTACAAGACTGACGCTCAACAACAGTACGGGCATAATGCGCATAGAGATATTCTCCCTGGTGGTGACCCGGAGGGTCTTTAATCCTCCGGGGGGCCTTTCGTCGGCGACCGGGAAACGGCGGGCAGTCCGTGCTCCACCTGTCGGACGGTCAGTGTTATGGTCACCCGGGCTGCGGACCGGCAGCCCGGAACCTGTGCTGACCGTCGACAATTCTGCCTCCACTTGTCCCGATGTGCACCCACGGTTGCCACGGAAGTCAAGCGGTCGCCTTTACCCTTGCTACACTCCACGGTCATGAGCGAGGCGTATACCATGACAGAAAAACAGCAGTTGCCCCGCCAGCGCACCGCCGAGGCGCTGGCCGAGGCCTTGTTTCCTCCGGGCCGTGTCCTGCCGGCACCGGACCCGGCGGCGATCAGTGCAAAGGTGTCCGAATACGTTGCCGAGCATCCCTGGCTGCGCCGGGGGATGGCCAGTGGCCTTGCCTGGATCGAGGCACGCTTTTTCGCCACCCACGGCAAGCGCTTCAGCAGGGCGGACGTGGCCGAGCGCAGGGCCTTTCTCAAGCGGGTTTCCACCTCGAAGGCCACTGGCTCGCTGGTGCAGGCGGCCACCACGCCCTTCAAGGCTGCCTATGTGCTCGACGAGGAGAACCAGCGCCGGGTGGGCAGCCGCCCCCGGGTGGAGGTGCCCGCCCAGGTGGAGAGCTTTCGCTGGGAAGCACAGATTTCCCGCGCCGGCGACTTCGAAAGCGATGAAGAGCTGGAAGCCGATGTAGTGGTCATCGGCACCGGCGCCGGCGGTGCCGTGGCCGCCTATGAGCTGGCCAGCCGCGGGCTGGCGGTGGTCATGCTCGAGGAAGGCGATTACTACAACCGCACCCATTTCAACGGGGATCTGCTCGAGGTCATCCCGAAACTCTATCGTGCCTGGGGCGCGACCACCGCCATCGGCAATGTGATGATTCCGGTGCCGATCGGCCGCAACGTGGGCGGCTCCACCACCATCAATTCGGGCACCTGCATGCGCCCGCCGAAGGCGATCCTGGAGCGCTGGCGCACCGAGATGGGCCTGGAAGGGCTGACCGAGGAAGAACTGGACCCGATCTTCAGTGAAGTCGAGGAGGTACTGCAGGTACAGCAGGCCGACCCGAAGTATGTGGGCGAGATCGGCGACATTATCGGCGGGGGCGCGAAAAAACTCGGCTTCAAGCACTATCACCCGCTCATGCGCAATGCCGCCGGCTGCGACGGTCAGGGCCTCTGTCAGTTCGGCTGCCCCACCGATGCCAAGCAGTCGACCAATGTCAGCTATGTACCCCGGGCGCTGGACCGGGGCGCCTTTCTCTTCAGCGGATTCCGTGCCGGCAAGCTTCTTCGCGACGGCAAGAAGATTCGTGGCGTGGTCGCCCATGGCTACAACGAGGGAAAGGGCCGCGAAGTGAAACTCACACTGCGCGCGCCACGGGTGGTTGTGGCCGCCGGCACTTTCATGACGCCGCAGTATCTGCGCGAAAACGGCGTAAGGAATTCCCATCTTGGCCGCCACCTGACGATTCATCCGGCCGGCGTGGTCAACGGGATCTTCCCGGAAAAGGACATGGCCAATTCACGGACCATTCCCCAGGGCTATGCGCTGGCCGACCACGCCGACGAAGGGCTGATGTTCGAGGGCGGCACCATCCCCTTCGCCGGCCATGGCGTGCTCAACAATCTCTACGGCGACGACTATGTACGCTTTGCCGAGAACTACCAGCAGACCGCCTATTTCGGGTTCATGATCCGTGACACCAGCGAGGGCCGGGTGCGGCGTGGGCCGAGCCGTGATATTCCCTGGATCCAGTACCGGATGAACAGCCATGACTTCGCGCTGTTTCTCAAGGGCATCCGCACCCTGGCGCGTATCTATCTGGCCGCCGGGGCCTCCGAGGTGCTGATCCCCGGACCCAACGAGATCGAAAGCGTGCGCAGCGAGAAGGAGCTCGAGGATTTCATGGCCCGCCGGCACAAACCGTCGGATTTCATGATGAGCGCCTATCACCCGCTGGGCACGGCGCGCATCAGCAATCGCGCCCAGGATGGCGTCTGCGATCCGGATCACAAGGTCCACGGCTGGGAAGGCCTCTATGTGATGGACGGCAGCAACGTGCCCACCAGTCTCGGCGTGAACCCGCAGGTCACCATCATGGCGCTGGTGTCCAGGGCGGCTTCGAAGCTCGCCGAGTCCGTCTCTTCACAGGAGAACATTTCCTGAAGAGGCCGAGGTAAAAGTCCAGCGCTGCAGGCGACTGATTTGCAGTGCCCGCTTTGCGGACATGCCCCGACAGGGGCTTTCGATTACATGGGAGAAGCATCATGGCCATTGGTCTCGTAATGAAGGAAACAATGAGCGGCTGGCTCAAGCTGGATGAAGACGCTCGTGAGCGCGATTTCTCCTTCAGCCTTCGCGCCTTCACCCCGAAGATCTTCAGCACCAGAACACCGCGCCCGTTTCGCGGCATGGCCTGTCTCGACGGCGGCGAATACCCCTGCGAGGGGGAACTGACGCTGTACACGGACGGGCCGCATTACTGGCTCGATTTCAGGCATCCCGAACTGGGCATGCTGCATGTGGAGGGAAAGAAGACCTACGGCAAGGGCGGCCTGCTGCACTCGCTGGTAACCTGCCCCATGGAGGTATTCCGGGACGGGCGAAAGATCGGTGAGGCGGAAGTCGCCTACCGGGACTCCATGGTGACATTCCCCTTCAAGGCGCTGCGCCTGGCAAGGGAAGAAAATGCCTTTGGGGAATACGGAGAAATCCAATGAAGATCCCGTTTCACGGTTCACAGTACCCGGAAAAGGGCGGTCATTACGAAAGCTGGTTTCTCCGGGCCAATGACCCCAAGAGCCAGCGCGCCTTCTGGATCCGCTACACGCAGTTCATCGCCGCCGACGAGCGGCCCTCGCTGGGCGAAATCTGGGCCATGTGGTTTGATGGCGATCAGGACCGCGTCATCGCGGTGAAGCAGGAGTTCCCGCTCGCCGACTGCCGGTTCAGCAAGGAGCAAATGGACGTGAAGCTGCCGGTGGCGGAGCTTGTCAGTCATGCGCTGAAGGGCCGCGCGGAACACAACGGCAACAGCATCTCCTGGGATCTCTCCTATGAAGGCGAGCCCGATCCGCTTCTGCTGCTTCCGGAAAACTTCTACAACAAGCCCCTGCCCAAGGCCAAGACCGTTACCAGTCGCCCGCAGGTGCGCTACAGCGGCACCCTTGAAGTCAACGGTGAGACCTTCCAGCTGGACGGCTGGCCCGGCAGCGAAAATCACAACTGGGGCAGCAAGCACACGGACCAGTATGCCTGGGGGCAGGTCGTGCACTTCGACAATCATCGCGATGCTTTCTTCGAATGCGCCACCGCGCGCATTCGCATCGGCCCGGTACCCTCGCCCTGGATGACCATTGCCTGCCTGCGCCTGGACGGCCGGGACTATCTGTTCAACAGCCTGGGCACCGCGCTGAAGGCAAAGGGGGTATACCGCTTCTTTTCCTGGGATATCGACACCCGCAGCCAGGGCAACCGGCTGCGCGCGCGCATCGAGGCGCCGGCGAATCGCTTCACCGCCCTGACCTATTACAACCCCCCGGCAGGCAGCAAGACCTGCCTGAACTCCAAGATCGCCCGCTGCGAGCTGGAGTTCACCGCCAGGGGCGGGGAGCCGGTAAAACTCGA
>SLJS01000353.1 GCA_007135015.1 Alcanivorax sp.
CCTTCGGGGCGCGGCTACGAGCTGCGGGCCACGGGCTACGGGTGGCGCCCCTTCGGGGCGCAGTGGTCGGTGGGCGGTAGTCGGTGGCCAGAAGGGCAGGTTTTCGTCCTTGCCCCTTGCCCCTTGCCCCTTGCCCCTTGCTCCTCGTAGCCCGTAGCCCGTAGCCCGTAGCCCGTAGCTCGTAGCTCGTAGCCGCGCCCCGAAGGGGCGCGTGGCATGGTGCGCCGGGCTCATCTATACTTGCCCCGCCCGGAAGCCGCCAGTGGAGTACGTCATGGCCGTGATTCGTCAGGACGATCTGGTCCAGAGTGTGGCCGATGCCCTGCAGTACATCTCCTATTATCATCCGCCGGACTTCATCCGGGGGGTCCATGAAGCCTACCAGCGTGAAGAAAGCCCTGCCGCCCGGGATGCCATGGCCCAGATCCTGGTGAATTCCAGGATGTCCGCCATGGGACGCCGGCCCATCTGCCAGGACACGGGCATCGTCACCGTGTTCTGTCGACTGGGCATGAACGCCCGGGTGGAAGGCGATGGCGACCTGGAGGCGCTGATCAACGAAGGCGTGCGCCGCGGGTACCAGCATCCGGACAATATTCTGCGGGCCTCGGTGCTGGCGGACCCGGACGGAAAACGAAGCAATACCGGCGACAACACGCCGGCGGTGATCCACTGGCAGGTGGTCCCCGGCGATGCGCTGGAAATCCATGTGGCCGCCAAGGGTGGCGGTTCCGAGGCGAAATCGAAGTTTGCCATGCTTAACCCGTCAGATTCGGTGGTGGACTGGGTGCTGGAGCAGGTGCCGAAAATGGGCGCCGGCTGGTGCCCGCCGGGGATGCTGGGCATCGGTATCGGCGGCACTGCTGAAAAGGCCATGGCGCTGGCCAAGGAGTCCCTGCTGGACCCGATTGATATCCAGGAACTGCAGCAGCGCGGGCCCGCCAACCGGGCCGAGGAGCTGCGGCTGGAGCTCCATGACAAGGTCAATGGACTCGGCATCGGCGCCCAGGGGCTGGGTGGGCTGACCACGGTGCTTGATGTGAAGGTGAAGGACTATCCCACCCATGCGGCCAACAAGCCGGTGGCCATCATCCCCAACTGTGCCGCCACCCGCCACACGCATTTCGTGCTGGACGGTTCCGGCCCGGCCCGGCTCGAACCGCCGAAGCTGGAGGACTGGCCGGAGGTTTCCTGGGGCGATGACAGCCGCGCCCGGCGGGTGAATCTGGACGAGGTCACTCCGGAGGAAGTGCGCACCTGGCGCTCCGGGGAGACCCTGCTACTGTCCGGCAGGCTGCTGACCGGCCGTGATGCGGCCCACAAGCGCATGGCGGACCTGCTTGCCCGGGGCGAGCCCCTGCCGGTGGATTTCACCAACCGTTTCATCTACTACGTGGGGCCGGTTGATCCCGTGGGGGATGAAGTGGTGGGCCCCGCTGGCCCCACCACCGCCACGCGCATGGACAAGTTCACCCGAACGATGCTCGCCGAGACCGGTCTCATCGGTATGGTGGGCAAGGCCGAGCGGGGGCCGGAAGCCATTGAGGCCATCCGCGAGCACCAGGCGGTCTATCTGATGGCTGTCGGCGGGGCCGCCTTCCTGGTTTCGAAAGCGATCCGGAGTTCCCGTGTAGTGGCCTTCGAGGATCTCGGGATGGAAGCCATCTACGAGTTCGAGGTGGAAGACATGCCGGTTACCGTGGCGGTGGATGCCCTGGGCGAGTCCGTACACCATACCGCCCCGCGAATCTGGCAGAAGAAGATCGGCCGGATTCCGGTGGAGGAGGACGCCTGATATCCATGCCGTCGGCCCCGGAAACCGGGACAGTGGAGCGAGTGGTACCCGGATGAGAGCCATGGTGCGTGGATTCCTGCTGATCTCGGTGCTCTTGTCGGGCGGCTGTACGTTGTTGCAGTCTCCGATGGAGAGCACGGCTTCGCTTCTTGGCCGGGAAAGACCACCGGAAATGGTTTCGGGACTGGATTATGCCTCCATGGACAAACTGGGGGCTCTGCGCGACGAGTGTGCGAGGCTGGCGGAATTTCACCAGCGCCGGGATCTGGTTCGCCGGGACCTGCTTGAGCAGCGACTGCTGCCCGAGTGCAGGCAGATCATCCACACTGAACAGCAGCGCATTCACGCTGAATACGAGAAGGCGGCCCTTGCAGCGCGACAGCGGCGCGAGCTGCAACGTGTACAGCAGCGGCGCAAGGAGCAGGCACGTCGGCGCGAGCAGGCAGCCGAACAGGCGCAACGGGAAGAGGAAAGGGCCGCATTGCTCGAGCGCGAGACGCGTGAGCTGCGCCAGGAGCGGCTGGACAATGCCAGGGTGCACGAAGCCCTTGCGCAGATTCCCGCCCGTCCCGTGGCCCAGTTCGCCGGCCAGCCAGGCAATGCCACGCTGCATTATTTTCTGGCCTGTCTCGAAATCACCTATCCCAACGGCGGTTACCGGGCCGAGCATACCGGACGTGAGCTGACGCTCGAGATTCAGGATGTACAGATGCCCCGGGGCGATGTGCCCGTCGAGATGAACTTCCGCGAGCAGGGCGAGTACTGGCTGATGACCCACCTGAAGGTGGCGGATATCGAAGCGCGCACCGCCGAAGACCGTTTCGTGCTCTCGCAGAACCTTGTGGTGGAAGGCTGTCCCGGCGAGGAGGATCTGTTCGGTCGCTGAGTGCCGTTCAGGATGTCGATTCCACGTCCGGGTATTCGAACTCGCGGATCAGTTCGAGAAAGTCGCTGCCGAATCGCGCCAGCTTGGTTTCGCCGACGCCGGTGATGCGCAGCAGGTCCGGCTCGTGCAGCGGGCGCGAGGCGACCATCTCGCGCAGGGTGTGATCGTTGAAGATGGCGTAGGGGGGCACGCCGTCGCGTTCGGCGAGCCGCTTGCGCAGCCCGCGCAGTGCCTGCCAGAGAGGCTGGTCGGCTTCGGCCAGTGTGGAGGCCTCCCGGCGGGGCCGGCCCGATACCTTTTCGGTCACGTCCTCGCGCAGGCGGATGTTTTCCTCGCCACGCAGTACCGGGCGACAGGCTTCGGTCAGATGCAGGGCTCCGAAGCCTTCCGGGTCCACCCGTAGCAGCCCGCGGGCCACCAACTGCCGGAAGATGCTTCGCCAGGCCCGGGTAGAAAGATGCCTGCCGATGCCCCAGGTGCTCAGGTTCTGGTGGTTGAACTGGCGTATCTTCGTGGTGTCCCCGCCACGCAGCACATCGATCACATGGTTGACGCCAAAGCGCTGGCCGGTGCGATAGACACAGGACAGGGCCTTGCGCACATCCTCGGTGGCATCCCGGGTGGGCGCCGGGTGCAGGCAGGCGTCACAGTTGTCGCAGCGTTCCGGGGCATCGTGCTCGCCGAAATACTGCAACAGGGCCTGCCGGCGGCAGGCGGTCAGTTCACACAGGCCCAGCATGGCGTCGAGACGCAGGCGCTCACGGCGCTTGTGTTCCTCGCTGCCGCCGGAGCCTTCCAGCATCTGGCGCAGCTTGATCACGTCTTCCAGCCCGTAGGCGAGCCAGGCCGTGGCCGGTTCACCGTCGCGGCCGGCCCGGCCGGTCTCCTGGTAATAGCCCTCGATGCTTTTTGGCAGGTCCAGATGGGCGACGAACCGCACGTCCGGCTTGTCGATGCCCATGCCGAAGGCGATGGTGGCGACAATGATGATGCCGTCCTCGTACAGGAAACGCTGCTGGGTCTGTCGGCGCTGTTCCGCCGGCAGCCCCGCGTGGTAGGGCAGTGCGTCCAGGCCCTGCTGCTGCAGCCAGGCGGCGGTGGCCTCGACCTTGTTGCGCGACAGGCAGTAGACGATGCCGGCGTCACCGGGGTGTTCGCGGCGCAGCAGTGCGAGAAGCTGCTGACGGGTCTTGTCCTTGCGGGTGATGCGGTAGCGGATATTGGGCCGGTCGAAGCTGCTGATGAAATGCCGGGCCTGGTCCAGATGCAGGCGGCGAGCGATCTCCGCGCGGGTCTGCGGCTCGGCGGTGGCGGTCAGGGCGACACGGGGTACCTGCGGAAACTCCCCGGCCAGGCGCTCCAGCTCCAGATAGTCCGAGCGGAAATCATGCCCCCACTGGGACACACAGTGGGCCTCGTCAATGGCGAACAGGGCGATCGGGCTGCGGTGCAGCAACGCCAGGGTCCGGGGCCGGGTCAGGCGTTCCGGGGCCATGTAGAGCAGGTCCAGCTCGCCGTCGAGCAGGGCCTGCTCGGTGGCGGCCTGTTCTGACTGGCTGCGGCTGGAGTTGAGCACGGCGGCGGCCACGCCCAGCTCGTGTAACGCGTCCACCTGATCCTGCATCAGCGAAATCAGCGGAGAGATCACGATGGCCGTGCCGGCGCGCAGCAGTGCCGGGATCTGGTAGCACAGGGACTTGCCGCCGCCGGTGGGCATCAGCACCAGCGCATCGTCGCCCTGAAGCAGGGTGTCGATGATTGCTTCCTGCTCTCCGCGGAAACTGTGGTAGCCGAAGACGCGCTGGAGTATGGAACGGGGTGTTTCACTCATGGCCCGCCAGTATACAGGCGCATGGCTCCAGTGCATGCGCGAAATCCGCCCGGCAGGCGGTAAGCGATCGGCGGTCGGCGCCACATGCCGTCTGGCGGTACCCGGGGTGCCGGGGCTATCATCGGTTGTGGGTCTGGCCCCTGCCGTCAACGCGACAGGCTCTTTTCTGCATCCTGGCGGAGCGGAAGCGACAAGGAGATTCGATGAGTTCGGATAATGCGCAGGAAATGCCGGTAACCGGGATGGCAAACCGGGAAAGCGAAGAGGATCTTCAGCGCCTGCGCTCCGGGGAAGTTGCCGCCTTCGAGCAACTGGTGCGCAGGCACCACCGGGCCCTGATTGCCGCGGCGCGGCCGCTGGTGGGCGACGAGGCCGAGGAAGTGGTGCAGAACGCCTGGATCAAGGCCCACAGGGCCCTGCCGGAGTTCGAGGGCCGCTCGGCGGTTCGTACCTGGCTGACCCGCATTGTGCTCAATGAGGCGAAAATGCTGCTGCGCAAGCGTGGCCGCGAGGTTTCCCTGGAAGACACCACCGGTGGTGACGCGGACCCCCAGTCCTGGCGGTTCGGCAGCCGTGGTGGCTGGGCGCTGCCGCCGCGGTACTGGCAGGTGGAAGGGCCCCATGAAGTGCTCAGCAGCGACCAGTTGCTTGAGTGCCTGCAACGGCTGTTTGGCGAGATGCCGGGCAATCAGAAGGCGTTGCTGGAGATGCGCGATGTGTCCGGCATGGATTTCGAGGAAATCTGTAACGACCTGAATGTCTCCGCGTCCAACGCAAGAGTGCTGTTGCACCGGGCCAGGGGCCGGGTGTTCGAGCTGGTGGATCATTACCAGGAGACGGGCGAGTGCTGAAGTGTACTCAGGCGGTTGAAGACGCCAACACAATGCACACGAGTAAATTGGGCTGGTGGCGGCGTTTCTCGCTGTTCATGCACCTGCTGATGTGTCATCACTGCCGGCGTTACGTCCGCCAGTTGAAGATGCTGCTGGGCGCGGTGAAAGACATGCACGGCGAGGCCAGCGACGAGGAAGTGGAACGGGTGCTCAAGCGCCTGCGCGAGTCCAGCGGCAGCTGAGCGGCCGGGATGCCCGGGTTCCGCTTTTCCGGGTTCAGCAGCCTGTTAAAAGGTTTTTCGCCCTTCCCCCGTATAGCCCCGCCAGGTTCTTTGCCGCGACCCGGGCGTTGTGGAAGATTGTAGCCGGATTCTGTAATAAGACCTTCCGGCCTCGCATCCATTGCGGATGATGAGAAGATTCCCGAAGCCACGTGTCTCGAGCGAATGAACAGTGAGCGCAACGGCCGCTGGCGCAGGGCCCTTCGCCTGGCACTGGCGCGCGATACCCTGTTGACGGGCTTGAAGATTTCCCTGGTGGTGGGAACCCTGCTGCTGTGCATCAATCAGTATGCCGCGTTGCGCGGTGAAGCGGAGTTGCGCCTGCTGGAAGCCGTGCTCACCTATCTGGTGCCCTGGCTGGTTTCCACCTGGGTGACGGTGCGTGGCGAGATGAATCGCCCGGGAATTCCACCACGGTAATCGGACAGTAATCCGAAGAAAGGAGGAGAAAATGGAAGCATCCAGACTACAGAATCCGTTGCTTGCCCTGCGCCTGGGCGTGTTCATCGTGATGTTCATGTGGACGCTGGACAAGTTTGTCCAGCCAGAGCACGCGGCACGGGTCTATGAGGGGTTCTATTATATCTCGGGGCTTCCCGAATTCGCCTTCTATATGATCGGTACGCTCCAGATGGTGCTGGTGCTGGCGTTTGTTACGGGGATTCAGAAACGCATCAGCTACGGCCTGGTTTTCCTGCTTCACGGGATCTCGACGCTTTCTTCGTGGGAGCAATATCTGGATCCGTTCGACCATCTGCTGTTCTTTGCTGCCTGGCCGATGCTGGCCGCCTGCTACGCGCTCTATGTGCTGCGCGATTACGACCGGCGGTTCACGCTGGACACGAAATAGGAAACAGGCACCAGCTGCAAACGGCCCGCTTCAGCCGCGCACACCGCTGTAAGGCCTTCCTCTCCGCTGGTTACCCTGGCCGGTCAGGACAGCTGATTCGGATGGAGCATTGCTGTTACAGTGCATCGCACCGTGTAACAAATCCGCTTGGGACTCATCTCCCCTTTAATATTGTCATTGGAGGAAAAACACCATGCGCGAAGATGTCCGGGACTACTACGGCAGGGTGCTGCGCAGTAGCGAGGATCTGCAGACCAATGCGTGTTGCGACGAACAACCTCCGGAATGGCTCAAGCCGGTGCTCGGAAGTATCCATGACGAGGTGCTGAGCCGTTACTACGGTTGTGGCCTGGTCGCCCCTTCCGTGCTCGAGGGCGCCCGGGTGCTGGATCTCGGCTGCGGAAGCGGCCGCGACTGCTATGTATTGTCCTGGCTGGTGGGCGAGGAGGGCCATGTTGTCGGGGTGGACATGACACCCGAGCAGCTTGCCGTGGCGGAGCGTCATCGCGAGTACCATCGCAAGGAGTTCGGCTTCCGGCACAGCAACGTGGAATTCCGGCGGGGCTATATCGAGCAGCTGGATGAACTGGAACTGCCCGATGACTATTTCGACGTGGTGGTGTCCAACTGCGTGATCAATCTAAGCCCCGACAAGGAGAAGGTGCTGCGGGAAGTGCACCGGGTATTGCGTCCGGGCGGGGAGTTCTATTTTTCCGATGTCTATGCCGACCGGCGCATTCCGGAAGAACTGATCAGCGACCCGGTGCTTTTCGGCGAGTGTCTCTCCGGCGCGCTCTACTGGAATGATTTCCTTTCGCTGGCGAAAACGGCGGGTTTTGCCGACCCGAGACTGGTGGAGGACTCGCCCATTACCATAGAGAACCCTTCCATTTCCGAACGTCTTTCACCAGCGTCCTTCTGGTCCGCCACATTCCGGTTGTTCAAGCTCGAAGGGCTGGAGCCGTCCTGTGAGGATTACGGCCAGGCTGTTGTCTATCTCGGTACAGTGGACCGGGAACCCGGCCGTTTCACGCTGGATGCCCACCATGTGATGGAGCGCGGGCGGGTGTTTCCGGTATGTGGCAATACCTGGAAGATGCTTTCGGAAACCCGGTTTGCCCCCCACTTCCGGTTTATCGGGGACTTCAGTACCCACTACGGAATCTTCCCGGGCTGTGGAGAGCTGATGCCCTTTGCTTCGGGAACCTCCGGGGAGGATTCCCCTTCCGGGTGTTGCTAGCCCGGATATTGCACCAAACGACTTCTGTAATCGAAGAGAGGAGCGATGATAGAGGCTTTTCAGAGGTTCCAGGCGCTCTTTTTATGGTGACGTTTACGTTTGCCATGCACTTCGCCTGGTCTGGCCGCCGTCAGGCGAACGTGCGTCTGACGGTGAGCAGATCAGGCTGCGCACAGGGAAGATGTAAACACATCCATCAGCCGGCAGCCTGAAAGGCGCTGAAAAGCCCGAATCATCGCCCTTGCTTCTGGTTGTGCGAGTGGATTGGTAGAACATCCGGGGGGGCGACCAGCGGACTGCTGAGTTCGGACTGAAACAAAGTTTCGTTTTCACCATCCATCCGGGGAACGTAATTCGAAAGGGATGATATCCATGGACTACCGAAAACCATTACTGCTTCTGGTCATTGTTGCCGCCATCGTCGGTTTCTTTGCAACTGGTATGAACGAATACATGACACTTGCCTTTCTGCAGGAGAGCCTGGGCCGTTTCGAGGCATTCTATGAGCAGAACATGGTCATGACGCTGGCCCTGTTCTTCCTGTTCTATGTGGTGGTAACCGCGCTTTCACTGCCCGGCGCGGCGATCATGACACTTGCCGCCGGCGCGCTTTTCGGGCTGATGACCGGCGTCATCCTTGTTTCCTTTGCATCGACGATCGGTGCGACCCTGGCCTTCCTGGTGGCAAGATTCCTGTTGCGCGACTGGGTGCAGGAGAAGTTCGGTGAGCGGCTTGAGGCGATCAATGAGGGGGTTCGCAAGGACGGCGCCTATTTTCTGTTTACGCTCCGGCTGGTTCCGATTTTTCCGTTTTTCCTGATCAATCTGGTCATGGCGCTTACGCCCATGCGTGCCTGGACTTTCTACTGGGTCAGCCAAGTGGGGATGCTTGCCGGGA
>SLJS01000085.1 GCA_007135015.1 Alcanivorax sp.
AACGGCATTGCCCGCACCGTCAACGGACTGCTTGAATAAAACTCAAGGCCGTCAGTCTCGCTCCCCGAAATCATTCCTGTTTTCTTGGCGTGCCTGGCGGCTTGGCGGGATCAATAATTGACCTTCCCGTTACCCACGAATTCTGCCGAGGAGCCGCTTTTCGGATGAACAGATAACCCGCCAGACTCCCCTGTAACGAAAAGCGAATCCGGCGCATCCATTTCTCTTACTCATGACGGGATGCGAGGAAGAACAATGCAGAAGCTGATTTATCTGGCCAACCGGGCCCACGACCTGCTGGAAGCGACGCGCAAACTGGATTTTGTCGCGCCGCTTCTGCTCCGGCTTACCCTGGCTTTCGTGTTCATCGGGGCGGGACTGATCAAGGTCACCGGCTTTGAGAACCAGGTCATGTGGTTCGAGCACAGCCTGGGAATGCCGTTTCCCACATTGATGGTTTTTCTCGTCACCGCGGCGGAGTTCGGCGGCGGTATCCTTTTGCTGCTGGGGCTTGCGACAAGGTATGTGACGGTGCCGCTGATGATTGCCATGGTGGTGGCGGCGCTTGCGGTGCACGCGGAAAACGGCTGGTACGCGATCGGGCAGACCAACCCGGACACCAACTGGGCAAAGCCCTGGGCGAGTCTGGGGATACCGGCGGCACAACGCAGCCTGGAAAACAGCGAGGAAGTCGGTCGGCGTGTCAGTGCGGCCCGTTCGCTGCTTCGTCAGCACGGCAACTATAACTGGCTGACCGAAAAGGGAAACTTCGTTGTTCTCCAGAACGGCATCGAGTTCGCGGCCTATTACTTCATGATGCTGCTGGCGCTGTTCTTCCTGGGGGCCGGACGCTTTGTCAGTCTGGATTACTGGATCGCACAGCGTTTCCGGGACCGGCCTGAATCCGGTTGATGGCGTTTTCAGGCGGCGGCTGGCTATAATGCGGCGGTCGCAAGCCCCCGGAGACGGTTCTGGTGCCCATACTCCGTTTTTTCCTGTTCCTGCTGTTCGCTGGACTACTGGCCGTGCCCGGCCCGGCCGGGGCCGAGGATGACTGGGCAGACCTCGAGGACGATGACTGGGCCGCGGATGATCCCTTTGCCGACCCCGCCGGCGAGATCGAGGATCCCTGGGAGAGCTGGAATCGGCGGGTCTTTCAGTTCAATGAACGGGTTGATCAGTATGCGGCAAAGCCGGCGGCACGGGGCTACCGTGCGGCCACGCCCGGCTGGTTTCGGCAGCGGGTACGGCGGTTTTTCCGCAATCTCGATGATTTCAGCAGCGGGGTTCACGGAATCCTTCAGCTTGAATGGCGGGAGTCGGGGCGCAGCTTCGGTCGCTTCGGTCTGAATACCACCCTCGGCGTCGGGGGCCTGTTCGATGTGGCCTCCAGGGTCGAGCTGGACAGAAATCCCCAGGATCTGGGTCTCACCCTGGCGCACTGGGGCGTACCCGAGGGGCCTTTCGTGATGCTGCCGTTTGTGGGGCCTTCCACGGTGCGCGACGGCGCCGCCCTGTACCCGGACCGCTATACCAGCATCAAGCCCTACACCAATCTGGACTGGCAGGTCCGCTATGGCCTGACCGGTCTGCGTCTGCTGGCCCTGCGCGAGGATCTGCTGGATCTCGAGGAGATCATTACCGGCGATCGCTATATCTTCATGCGCGATTACTACCTGAGCAGCAGGCGGGCGCGGACCGGTGAAGCGGATGACGATTTCGGTTTCGGCGATGACCAGTTTGACGACTGGGACGATGACGACTGGTGACGGTAGTCGGGGTTGGCAGTCAGCGGTCGGTGGTCGGCGGTCGGGTAAACGTAGCCGGGTGCGCAGGGAAAGTGGCAAGGGGCAAGGAACAAGGGGCAAGGCGTAGCCGGCTTCTGATCCAGTTCAGGCCATTCAGCGTCCTGCGCGAATAAGCGGGCCTGTCAGGTGCGCAGTCGCAGGGTGCACACCAAGTACCTCACCCTGGTTTGTTCGCAGGTAAAGGCGCATCATGGGTAAAGAAGCTGTTGCACCTGCACGCCTCGCATCTTGTCACTTGCTCCTTGTCACTTTCCCTGCCCACCCTGCGGCCTGACCGCTGACCGCTGACCGCTGACCGCTGACCGCTGACCGCTGACCGCCGGCCCCGTCTTCAGCCGGCGAGGTCCAGATTTTCTGTGAGAAGCTCCTCGAGCGCTTCCTGGTCCCGGGCGAAGCGGCGGATGCCGTCGGCGAGCAGGTCGCTGGCCATGGGGTTGTCGTTGATGGCCCAGCGGAAGGCGCTTTCGGTAAGGGGCGGTTGCTCAGCAAGCATTTCCACGTCGCCTTCACTGAGCGCCGGCTCCAGTTTACCGTCGTCTGCGGCGAGTTCCTCGAGAAGCTTCGGGCTGATGGTCAGGCGGTCACAGCCGGCCAGCGCTTCCACTTGCGCGGCGGTGCGAAAGCTTGCGCCCATGACCACGGTGTCCATGCCCAGGCCCTTCAGGGTGGTGAAGATGGTGCGTACCGACTGCACACCGGGGTCGTCGTGCGGGCCGGTGACCTCATGGCCGCGTTTGACATACCAGTCATAAATTCGCCCGACGAATGGCGAAACCAGCGTGGCGCCGGCTTCCGCTGCCGCCAGTGCCTGTTCCAGAGAGAAGACCAGCGTCAGGTTGCAACGGATGCCTTCCTGTTCCAGCACTTCCGCGGCGCGGATGCCTTCCCAGGTGGCGGCGAGCTTGATCAGGAAACGGTCCCGGTCCACGCCCAGGGTCCGGTACAGCGCGGCCAGATTGCGTGCCCGTTCGATCGAGGCGGCCGTATTGAACGACAGTCTGGCATCCACCTCCGTGGAGACCTGGCCCGGAATATGTTCAAGCACCAGCTGGCCGACAAGGGTGGCGAAAGCGTCGCAGAATCGTGCCAGTTCATCACCGTAGTCCAGTCGTGCAGCGAGATCCCGTGCCTCGCGCAGCAGGCTTTCGCAGTCCTGCTGACGGGCGACGGCCAGCAGCAGGGACGGGTTGGTGGTGGCATCCACGGGTGCCAGGGTGCGAATGGCCTCCAGCTCGCCGGTATCGGCGACCACGATGCTGCACTGTTCCAGCTGACTGCGCTTGCTTGTCATTGCTTCTGTCCGGTTACCGCGGTAAATGAACAGGCAGCATAACGCGAATCAGCAGGCCAGAGAATGATACCGGCGCCGGCGCGGGACGGGCATTTGTGAAGTGGTCGACTTCGCGGGGCGCTCAGGCGTTTGCGGTGGCCGCCCGGGAGGGTGCCTCTCGCTCCCGGGGCACCTTCGCCAGGGCATCTTCCAGCACCCGGGGGGTTGCCCCGGGCTTGTGGGCATTCTCGCTGATGTGGCGTCGAAAGGCCCGGGCGCCGGGGATGCCCTGGAAGAGGTTCAGCACATGGCGCAGTACGTGCTTCGGGTGGATGCCCGCGGCAAAGCGGCGCTCCACCCAGGGCAGGAAGGCCTCGATGACTTCGTGCCGGCAGGGCAACGGATGGGTATCCCCGAAGATGCGCCGGTCGGCTTCCACCAGCATCCAGGGGTTGCGCCAGATCTCGCGTCCGATCATGACTCCGTCCAGCGTGCGCAGGTGTTCGCAAGCCTGATCCAGCCCCTGTATGCCACCATTGAGGATGATCTGGCAGTCCGGGAAGTCCGTTCGCAGCATCCGGGCCCGGTCGTATTGCAGCGGCGGAATCTCCCGGTTCTCCCGGGGGCTCAGGCCACCGAGCACGGCCTTGCGGGCGTGGATGATAAAGGTGCGGCAGCCGGCATCACGTACCCGGGAAACGAATTCGTGGAGAAAGGGATAATCGTCCCGGTCATCAATGCCGATGCGGGTCTTTACCGTGACCGGCAGGCCGGTGGCATCGGCCATCGCGGCCACGCAACGCCCCACGAGCTCCGGTTCCGCCATCAGGCAGGCGCCGAAACGTCCGGACTGGACCCGGTCGGAGGGGCAGCCCACATTGAGGTTGATCTCGTCGTAGCCGAAGTCGGTGCAGACACGGGCCGCCTCGGCAAGCAGTTTCGGGTCGCTGCCCCCGAGTTGTGCCGCCACCGGATGTTCGAGTGCGTCAAAGCCGAGCAGCTTTTCCCGGTCGCCGTGGTGAATGGCCTGCGCCGTTACCATCTCCGTATACAGCAGCGTGTGGCGGCTGATCAGGCGGCACAGGTAGCGGAAGTCCCGGGTGGTGTAATCCATCATCGGGGCTACCGACAGGCGCCTGTCGGGTTCGCCATGGGCGGTGAATCGATGCTGGTGCATTGCGGTCACTGTTCGTCTTCCGGGGGCCTGGAGGCATCGCGGCGTGGTGATTCTTCTTCGTCGTTCTCTGCCTTTGCCTGTCCGCGACGGCGGCGCGCGGCTTCCGGTACCCGCGCCCGGGTGGCACGGCGGCGGGTGATGGTGCGCCAGAAGGGCAGCCGCCGGGTCAGATTCGCCATTTCATCCACGGAGTCGCTGATACCGGACAGGCGGTCAACGGTGTCGCGGATGCCCACCAGCTCATCCACATGTTCGGCAATGCGGAACACGACCATGTAGAACTCCAGCAGCGCCCGCAATACCGAGGCGGCCACCAGGAATGCAAGGGGGCTGGCGAAAAACAGGTAGAAAAGCCCTCGCCAGGTGGACTGCATGAAGGCCTCGATGCTCACGTAGAGCAGCGCCAGGGCAATGCTCGTCAGGATCAGGCCATAGGCGCCGGGCAGCACCTGGATGATCATGTATCGGTCAAACCGGAAATTGAACAGCTCCTTCCAGTACTGGATCACCCAGATCAGCGCCAGATTGATCCGGTAGCGAAGCGTTTCAATCTGCTCGCGGCGGCGTTTTACCATTTTGCGTACTGCTCCTCGACAAAGCCATGGAGGTTGTCAATTTCCAGGGTGCGGCCGCCGGAAAGCGCCAGGCTTCCCTCGAAGCGTCCGAAAAGTTGCGTGAACCGGCTGGCGAACAGGCCCAGGTTCATGTGCTCACGATGCCGTCCATCGGCGGTAAAGCGCAATGATACCTGACCGTCATAACTGCTGATCCGCCAGGTGGAAAGCAGATTGTCCTGATCATACTCGAAGGCAACGGTATCGACCTTGTAAAGCTCTCCATTCACCCAGATGCAGTTTTCGGTGAAGCTGGTCTCGTTGACCCCGCAGGACAGGTTGATGCCCACCAGGGTCCCGTCGCCGGTGTATGCGGACAGGCACGCCCAGTTCCAGTAGGTCTGGCGTCTCATATAGCCGGCGGAGAAATCATGATGGCCGCAGGCGCCAGCCTCGTTCAGTGAAATGGTTCCGTCGGCACGCTCGAGCGTGCCGGTAACCGGCACCCCGGCCACCTTGTTGGCGTAGACCCAGCCGTTGATGCCCGTGCGCGTGCACAGGGACATGGGCATATAGGAGGGCTGCTCCCGCAGGGTGGCGTTCAGCCTGGTTCCCGGCAGGGTGAGCTGGAGCTGTTTCTCCAGCAGCCCCTCGGCGGTGCGGTGATACCCCATGGCGATATCCACCTTCCCCTGGCGAAAACGGCTCTTGCCCTGTACCGGAGAGTCGGAAAGCGACAGTGAGCGCGCAAGGGGCGAGCGCCAGGTATATTCCTCCAGCCTTCCGCTGTGGGGCTCGAAGATATAGAAAAAGGCGATTCCCAGCCATGCCGTATTGGCCAGGGCACACCCGGCCAGCAGCTGGTCGCTGACAATGCCGAAATACTGGAACTGCTTGTAGTGGAAGTGCCTGGCCATCCGCGAGGCCTGTCTGCCCATGGCGGTGCGGTAGTCGGTGCTGCGCCCGTTGATTCGGGGCACCGAGGCGGGAAAGATGCCCTGTGCCACGCGGCCGTTTTCGTCGACCAGCTGTTGCGGGACGAAGGGAACGGAATAATGGGCGGTCGCCTTGGGCTGCATGGGGAAACCTGCTGGTGAGGTGGGTGAGAGTAAAATAGGGACAAGCCGGCTGCCGGGCAAGTAATCCCCGGCGATTGTCCTACAGCCGCCTATTGTGCGTCCTGCCGAAGGTACTCCTGGTACTCGCGGAACTGCCGCAGCCCTTCCTTCAGGTCCATGTCTTCCAGTTGCACCTCTTGTGCCGGGGGCGTGTCGGTTTCGGACGTTTCGGACCCATCCTCGCGCTGTGCCGCTGCGGCCTGCGCGGTGGTTGCCGCCGCCCGGGGCTCCACTTCGTCGGGCAGGGCCATGTCACGGGGGTAGAGAAAGCTGTGTGCCCGCTTCAGGCCGGGGTTCTCGCGGCTGAATTGCTGTTGACCTTCCGCGTCCTGCCAGGTCCATACGGTCTCGACAGTTTCCTCGGTGATGACCGTGGGGCCAGGCTTTTCCTCCTCGCGCAACAGCGAGGTGAACGACTGGTAGAGGCCCACCGCGCCGTCGCGCCACTGTCCGGCGGTTTCCGACAGCCTTTCCGGCACCGAGGGTTCGGCGTTCTCCTCGGCGGTCTCCTCCCCGGCGGTGTCCTGTCCGCCGGGAAGAATGCCTCCGTCCATGAGTCCCTGGAGGCGGCCGGCGGTGAAGACCATGATGGCCGCGCACATCACCAGGCTGAACAGCATCATCGTGGGTGATCTCATCACTATGGCTCCCTGCACTGACTGGTGTTCATCCCTTGCACGGGGGTGACACCGGGCGGCATTCTGTTTCCCGTGCGGCGCCGGGTGACCGCACTCGTTCTGTTTGTCGCCCCAAACGGGTTAAGCTTGCCGATGGCACCGAGAATAACCACAGCGGGAGAGACAATGCACGATTATATCATCGCAGGAGGCGGGTCGGCAGGCGCGGTGCTTGCCAATCGCCTGTCCGCGGATTCGGGTTGCCGGGTGCTGCTTCTCGAGGCCGGCCCCAGGGACTGGAATCCCTTCATTCACATGCCGGCGGGCGTCGGGGAACTGCTCAAGCGCAAGTGGACCAACTGGTATTTCGAAACGGCTCCCGAACCCCACATGAACAATCGCCGCATGTACTGGCCCCGGGGCCGCGTGCTCGGGGGCTCCAGCGCCATGAACGGAATGATCTATATCCGCGGCCACCGCAACGACTACGACCGCTGGGCTGCCTTGCCGGGCTGTGAGGGCTGGGACTACGATTCCGTGCTGCCCTGGTTCCGCAAGTCCGAGGGCTATACCGGGCCGGAAAGCCCCTATCACGGACGGGAAGGGGAAATGGGGGTGTCCATTCCCGACTGCGGCCTTGAGCTGTTCGATGTGTTTCTCGAGGGCGCGCAGCAGGCCGGGCTGCCGCGCACGGACGATTTCAACGGTGAGCAACAGGAAGGAGCCGGTTCCTACCAGGTGACCATTCGCGACGGGGTCCGGCAGAGTACCGCGCGCTGCTTTCTGCCGCCGGAGGTTCGCAAGCGTGCGAATCTGGACATTCTCACCGGCGCTCATGTGACCTCTCTGGTCCGGGAAGGCAACCGGGTGACGGGCGTGGAAGTACTCTGGCGGGGCCGGCGGGCGCAGTATCATGCGGCTCGCGAAGTGCTGCTCTGCGCCGGAGCCGTGCAGTCGCCGCAGATCCTGATGCTTTCCGGCATTGGCGATCCGGCGGAGCTGGAGGAACACGGCATTGCCGTGAATCACGCATTGCCCGGTGTGGGCAAGAACCTCCAGGATCACCTGGATGTGAGCGTGCAGTATCACTGTAGCCAGCCGGTCACGCTCTACAGCGAGGCGCGTCCCGTGCGTGCCATGTCCAACCTGATCCGGTATCTGCTGACTCACAAGGGAATGGGCACCACCAATGGCCTGGAGGCCGGTGCCTTTGTCCGCACCTCGCAGGCGGGCGAGGAACCCGATGTCCAGATGCACTTCATTCCGTCGTTCATGATCGACCACAACCGCGAGGAAGGCCCGGGGCACGGCTTCATGCTCCACGCCTGCCAGGTGCGGCCGGAAAGCCGCGGCGAGATCGGACTCTGGTCGGCGAATCCGCTTGATCCGCCGCGCATACAGCCACGTTATCTCAGCTGCGAAAAGGACCTGAAGGTTACCCTGGAAGCGATCCGCCTGTGTCGCGAGATCTTCCGCCAGAAAGCCTTTGATCCCTATCGGGGCGAGGAGTACATGCCGGGCGCGGCCGTGGATTCGGAGGAAGAGCTGGCACAATGGGTGCGTCAGTACGGAGAGACCATCTACCACCCGGTGGGTACTTGCCGGATGGGGGCTTCGCACGAGGAATCCTCCGTGGTGGACAACCACTGCCGGGTGCACGGGCTCGAGGGCCTGCGCGTGGTGGACGCTTCGGTGATTCCGGAGCTGCCCGGCGGCAATACGAATGCGCCCACGATCATGGTCGCCGAGCGCATTGCCGCCGAACTGCTCGACTGACCGAAGGCTTGCACAGTGCGCCGCCTGGTTCGGATATTGCACCAAACCACTCCCATAACCGAAGGTAAGCGCGGTGATACGGGTTTTTCAGAGGCTTCCGGCCGGACAGTTGATTGATACGATTACGTTTTCCATGCACTTCGCTTGGTCTGGCCGCCGTCAGGCGCACGTGCTCCTTCAACCGTAGTCCCTGCTACGGTTTCAGTCGCGAGCACGCCTGACGACGACCATCCACGGCGCGAATTACATGCCATTTGGTGCAATATCCGGGCTAGC
>SLJS01000100.1 GCA_007135015.1 Alcanivorax sp.
ATGTGCGCGTGTTCATGGTCCGCGTCAGCTACGAGCAGAAGCCCTTCCGCCGCTCGATGATCGAGACCTGGGGCGCGGAAGTGATCCCCAGCCCGTCGACGCTTACCGAATCCGGACGCAAGGCCCTGGAAGACGACCCCGAGTCCCGGGGTTCGCTGGGCGGCGCCATCTCGGAAGCGGTGGAGGAAGCCGCCTCACGCAAGGACACCAACTATGCACTCGGGTCGGTGCTCAACCATGTGCTGCTTCACCAGACCGTAATCGGGCAGGAAACGAAAAAGCAGATGGCCATGGCCGGCGCCTATCCGGATGTCGTCTTCGCACCCTGTGGCGGCGGCTCCAACGTGGGCGGCATGATGTTCCCGTTCCTCGCCGACAAGGCCGCCGGAAAGGAGATCCGGCTGGTGGCGGTGGAGCCGGACTCCTGCCCGACCCTGACCCGAGGCCATTATGCCTACGACTACGGGGACGTGGCCGGCCTGACGCCGCTAATGAAAATGTTCACCCTGGGCCATGACTTCATGCCTCCGGGCATACACGCCGGGGGGCTACGCTATCACGGTGACTCCGCGCTGGTCTCCCAGCTGTACCAGGAGGGCATACTGGAGGCCGTGGCGGTGCCGCAACTGGCCACCTTCGAGGCGGGCGTGCTCTTTGCCCGGACCCAGGGCATCATCCCGGCTCCGGAATCGAGCCACGCGATCCGCGCGGCCATGGACGAGGCCATTCGCTGCCGCGAAGCTGGCGAGGCACGCACCATCCTCTTCACGCTGTCCGGCCACGGACATTTCGACATGAACGCCTATGACCGATATCTGGCCGGCGAACTGGAGGATTACGAGTATCCCGGGGATGCCATCCGGGCGGCGCTGGATCGCCTGCCCGCGGTGGGTCAATAAGCCGCGATTGAAAGAGCCGCCATTGCACACCATCTCCGCAATGGGAAACGTCCATAACAGGAGCAGTTCATGCAAATACAGATCAACCCGGGCGAAGGCCTGTCCGTTAGCGAGGCGCTCAAGGCCCATATCCACAAGAGTCTGGAAAGCGTGGAAAGGCGCTTCGGGGACCGAATCACCCGCATCGAGGCCTTCCTCAAGGACGTCAACGGCCCCAAGGGCGGCGTGGACAAGCAATGCGTACTGGAAGCCCGCCTGCGCTCGCTGGAACCGGAAGCGGCCACCGGCCTCGAAGAGGACGCCTATGACGCGGTCAAGGCCGCGGCGGACCGCCTGGAGAAGGTGCTCGAGCGTCGCATCGGAAAGCTCAAGCACCGATAGCCACAAGAGAGCACGGCACCAGCTCCAGCTCGGCCTTCCGCCGCGCGACATCCCCGGACAATCGGCCGCGGCATCTACTCGGCCAGCCGGAGAGTCTGTACTATAATCGCAAGGGAATCATCCGGGCGGTCGCAGTATTTCAGCTTTGCTCCGCCCGCCCACCCTCCATCGGGAGCATGAGCGGCCATGAGCATGGACAGGGATATGCAGCAACAGCAAAGCCCGGACGATGAAATCAGGACCACCAGACCCGTGCTGGCCGTCATCGGGCTGGCGCTTGCCGTGATCACGACCTGGCTGTTCATCGACTATGCCCTGGCGCACCCGGACGCAAGCGGCCGGGCCATCCTCTATCTGTCCACCTACTCCGCCCTTGGCTTTTCCTGGCTCCTGGGCTGGCTTTCGGCCATGCGCAAGGAAGGACCCTTCCAGGTGATGCTCTCGGCGATCTTCGTGCCGCTTGCGGCAATGCTGATCGTGTATTTTTCCGGACTGCTGATCTTCGGCTGACCCCGAGCGATATTGCCCCGACATCAATTCTTGTCTTTTCCTGCCCCGCGCTTGTCGCCCTGAACTTTCCTGGCCTAATCTTGAACCCTGCACCAGGGAAAGCCGATGGATTCGGCACCCAGGGGACTGACATCGCACATGGAGAAGGAGAAAAGGAATGTCTTACGCAAATCGCGTGCTCGGGAGCATCCCCTACGGCACACTCATCGGAGCACCCATGACCGCCGCCGTCGAGGCGCAGGCGCTGGCGGCACAGTCTTCCATCGACTTTATCCGCGCGGTGGGTTTCGAATCGGAAAGCGACAGCGAGGAGTGGGGTCCGACCCGGTCGGTGACCTTCACCTACATATCCCGGGACACGGACAACGATACCGAACGCACTGCCTCCCTGCAGGTTCCGTTGCTGACCATCGTTCCCATCCCCTATCTTCGCATCGATGACATGACCATCGATTTCACCTCGAAGATCACCGAAGAGATGATCCGCAAGACCGAGCGCAGCAGCGAAACCGAACTCGATGCATCGCTCGACATCGAGTACAGCAAGTTCCTGTCGCCGGTAAAGGTAGGCTTCAAATCGACGCTGTCGACCAAGCACTCATCCTCCGCTTCGACCAGCAACCGCTACAAGACCGAGCACACCATCAATATCAATGTGCGGGCGGTGCAGGATGACATTCCCGGCGGAATGAACCGTGTGCTTGATATCCTCGAGAGCAGCATCGACGAACAGTCGTCGGAGTAACGTCTGATTCGGGGGAGACAGCCAGATGAATACCGACCTGAAGGCCCTGATCGGGGGCGTTCTCGGCGATCTGATTGATGCCCGCTTCCAGGCGGACGTTGCCGCCGCCGAACTTGCCGAGCACTACCGCGATCACCCGCACATGCGCTCGTTCAGCATTCCCACGCTGAACATCTCCAGCGTGGATGTTGATCTGCGTTTTGTCTTCTCCGGCCAGCAGGCGGAAGAGGCGGGTCCCGGCGGGCCCGGAGGTGAAACCGGTGCAGACGAAACCGCTGAAGCCGAGAAGGCCCGGAAAGTGGCCGAGTCCATCAGCGAGGAAGTCCTTCGCCAGCCCTCCGTGCGGAAAAGCCTCAAGGAAGACGCGCAGCGCAGGGAACTGGTCGACTTACTCGTGGAGCGACTTTCCGGCACCAGTGCGGCCACCCGGGACGAGCCTGCGCCAGCACGCCGGCAGACCCTCCATGACGAGCTGATGAAGACACTGTCCTCGGCAAAAGTGGAGGGACTTTCCGACGCTGAGGCCACACGGGTTCATGCGTCCATTGACAGGGCGGATGCCCGGTTCAGTGCCGCGGCGCGGGCGGGCAAGCCGGCCAGTCCCAGAGTGCTGGCCTCCTCGGAAGCGCTGACGAGCGTGAACCCGGAGACGGTCTCGCGGATCAGCTTCACGGTGGATCTTTCAGCGAGACGCTGGGTATCGGGCGAGGACGAGGACGACGAGGACGTTCTGGCGGAGGAATGAACCCATGACAGGGAAGGCACCGCAACCATGACCCGGAAAATCGATTTCGGCGCACTGCTCGGCGCCCAGGTTTCTGCGCTGGTGGAAGCCGAAGCGGACGCCGCGGAACGCACCAGCGAGTATATAGAAGCGGTCGGCTTCGAGAAGCATAAGGACGGCACGCTGTCACTGCGGACCGTGTGCTTCAACATGCTTCGGCGGGACACCGACGGCACCGTGCGCAGGCACAGGGTGCGCATCCCCGCGCTCACGCTGGTTCCCCTGCCCCTGCTCACGGTGGAGTCGGCACAGATTGACTTTTCGGCCCGCGTGGAGGAGCTACGCCCGCGAGACAAAGGCGACGGCAAACGGGGCAGCGCGATCGCCGGTGCTGCGGCCGGAGCAAGGCGCAGGAGGCTTGTTACCCGCCTTGCCCGAACATCACGCAACGACACCACCACCAAGGTCGATCTGGACGTGTCGGTAAAACTCGCCCAGTCCGACTTCCCGGTGGGCATCGAGAACCTTCTGAATGCGGCGGATCTCAGCGTTCAGGATGAAAGCGATGAATGACGAAAGCACAACCGGACGCCAGCTCCGCTTCGCACGGCCGGCCGGGATGACATGCCCGGCCTGTGAGCACCGCATCGTCGTGGACCCTTTCACGCTGCTGGAGGCCAGGCCAGTGGTGTGCGATCACTGCGGGCTTGCACTGCATCTGGACGTGAAGGAATCGGAACAGACGCTGCAAGCCCTGCGCACCTACATGGACGAGATCAGCGAGCTGGAAAAGAGGCTGCCTGGCGGAGAAGGCGGACAGGAAATACCGGGAACTCGCAGCTCCGATGCAAGCCCGGATACACGCAGCCCCAATACACGCAGAAACTCGCGCGCGCACAGACCGCGCCAACGGACGCCAGGCGCGCGAGAGAAAGGCACACGCACGGCAAGGAGGCGGCGACGATGAGCGAACGTTATGACCGGCGCAAGCACCCGACGATACGCAAGTGGGCCCGCGGCGAGGAAGTCATCCTGTTGCAGCGACGCCTTTGCACACACTTCAGCAACCTGGACGACAATGAATTCGTTGACGGGATACTGGGGCCGCTGACCGAGCAGCAGATACGACGCTTTCAGCGGCGGGAAAAACTGGTGGTCGACGGTATCGCCGGGCGCAACACCTGGACGGGGCTGCTTGCCGATCCGCGCGAGCGCATCCCGAGCCCGGTGGGAAGAACCGCGTCAACACCGGACCGCCAGCGGGCACGCAACGCCAACAGCCCCCGGGGCGGGGGCGGCCAGCTCGCTGATCGCGTCTTCCAGGCGCTTCGCCGCCGCAACCACGAAATCTACGACGGCGACGAGCCGTTCCATCTGAACATCGTCGGGGTGCGCGAGCCCTCCAGCCGCTTCAATCACTTCGATGACACCCTGTATCTGATCTACCGGGACGAGGAAGGCAAGCTGGTCGCGGACCGCTACCCCTTTACCACGGATCCGGGCTCCTACTACACCCAGACCCGACTGCTCAACGAAGATGGCGTGGCGATCCTCGTGCCCGGCCAATACCGCCGCACCTACCTGCTGGGCAAGCATCGTGGTCAATACGAGGCGCTGGTGCAGCGAGGCGGCAAGGTCAAGGTCTGGCGTGACAACAGCCGCACCAATGAGCTCGACCGCGGCGGCCGGGTGTATGAGGGCTGGTTCGGCATCAACATCCACCGTGCACGGGAGACCGGCACCACGGCGCGGATCGGAAGCCATTCGGCCGGATGTCAGGTATTTCAGCGTGCGGAGGATTTCGCGGTCCTGATTTCGCTGGCCAACAAGTCCGCCTCCCGGGGACGAGACCGCTTCACCTACACCCTGCTTGACGGGCTGTAGCCCGGATGAAGGCCGAAGGCCGTAATCCGGGAGTCTTTCCGGTACGGTCACAATGCCCATGCCGCGGCCGGCCCACGCAAACGCCCGCTACCGGCTGTGCGACCCTTCGGCCCGACTGCGGCGCCAGGCCCGTGGCGACATGCCCGTCCACCGACGGAAGGCACGACCGAAATTGGAAGGATCGTTGTACCCGAGGGAAGCGGCGATCTCTTCCACCGAATCGCTCGTCTCGCGCAACCGGTCAATCGCCATGGCGCACCGAAGCTGCTCGACGATTTCCTGATGGGTGGTGCCCAGTTCGGCAAGCCGCCGCCGCAGGGTGCGCGGCGTCATGTGCAGGGCAGCGGCCACCGCATCCATGGGACGAGGCTCGGCCACATGCCGCTGGGTCAGCTGACGCACACGGCCGAGCAATTCATTTTCCCGGCGAAAACGCTGCAGCTCCTTTTCACACTGCTCGGCGGCAAGCTGAACCAGCTGCGGGTCCGCCGTGCTCACCGGCAACTCCAGCCACCTTGCGGGAAACCGGATCTGCGTGAACCCGCAATCGAAATCCATGCGCCCGCGGGTCTGCTCGCGCAGCCATGAATGATGGCCCCGCTCCGGATAGCTCAACCGGATTTCAGACTCCGGAGGCGGCGTCACGCCGAACATCTGCCCGGCAATGCGAAACAGCGCCGCCACCAGGCCATCAATCAGCGCAGGAAAGCGCTCACCCAGCGGCACCCCTTCCTCGAACTGCACCACCGCCTGGTCCCCTTCGGTAAACGACCGAATCGTCAGCAACCCGGTACGGGTACGCAGGTACCGCACCGCCATGTCCAGCGCCTCGCCCAGGGTGGCGCTGGCCAGCACCGCATAGCCGAGAAAACCGTGGCTGCGCAGGTCCAGCTCGCCGCCCACGCGCATGGCCAGCACGGGCATCCGCCCGAGCTCGCCCAGGCGATCCAGTATCCGCAGACAGGCCTCCACGGGCAGACGTGCATCCGCCTTCTTCATGGCCTCCAGCGTCAGGCCGGTGCCGTCGAGCAGGCTGCGCTCGTCATGACCGTCGGCGACCAGATGCTCGACCATCCGGGCCAGGTAGGGAGCGAGCAGCATTTCATCCGCGGACCACTGCGGGGAGCCCGGATTCGGGGATCGAGACAAACGCATGTCCTGTAATGACCGATTTATGGCCAAGCCTAACCTTCAGGATGCCATCGGCGCAAGTAACATTGAGTGATGTAACGGTTTTCAGTTGAGGAGCTCACCATGAATGCAGTCGCCACGCCCCGGAAAAGCTCGCCACGCAAGCTGGCAGGCACCAGCGTGGGCATCCCGCCCCGCCAGCTGAACTTCCGCATCCCCCAAGCACCGCGCTACTTTCTGGATGACAACGCCACGGCAACCACCTTTATCGCCGTGCTTTCAGCCTTCTTTCCGCCGGGCGAAGACTTTTTCGTGGAGTCCGTGCGCCGCTTCCGCGACCGGATCGACGACCCGCAGCTCAAGGCGGAGGTTTCCGGCTTCATCGGTCAGGAAGCCATTCACGGCCGCGAGCATGAACGGCTCAACGAAATGTTTCTGGAGCAGGGAATCGATATCACGGTGCCCGACCGCGCGGTCAAGGCGGCGCTCTGGGTGCTCGAACGCCTGCCCCACCGCCAGCAACTGGCCTGCACCACCTTCATGGAGCACTTTACCGCCCTGCTGGGCGAGCAACTGCTTACTGACGAGAACTTTCGGTCCTCCGCACACGGTGAAATGCTGCAGCTGTGGCTCTGGCACGCACTGGAAGAGCTCGAACACAAGGCCGTCGCCTATGACGTCTACGAGACCGTGGGTAACCGGCGTCTGGAACGGATCCTGGCCTACCCGCTGGTGGCCGGCACCATGCTCCCGGCGGTATTCGCAAGCTGGGGCTGGCTGCTCGCGCGCGAAGGCAAGCTGGGTGACCGGGACGACATTCGCCATGGCTTTGCCATGATGCTCGGACGCAGCGGACTGATCGGAAAGATTCTGCCAAAGATGGGGCTGTTCGCCCGCAAGGACTTCCACCCTTCGAAACGGAACACCAAAGCACTGGAGCAGACCTGGCGCGAACGGCTGTTCGGCGAAGGCGGCACGCTGCGCGAACAGGTGAAGAACCTGGCCAGCACCGTGCACTGAGACCGGTTTCCGCTGGAGCCCCGGCTTCGGGACCAGGCTTCGGGACAGGCACTTTTCCCGGCACATGCCTGCCCCCGAAAGCGTTCCGTTCAGAACAGGGCCCTGCTGGAGGATCCCCTCTTCCGCCAGGTGGGTGTCGCGATAAGGTCTTCTGGCACTTGTGGGAGCGGACCTTGGGCCGCGAAGGCCCCAGATTCCGGCACGCCAGGTTCTTCGCGCCCCAAGGTGCGCTCCCACAAACCCTTTTGCGACACCCTCCAGGGAAGGGCGGCTTTTGCGACACCCTCCGGCTCCGGGCAGGAAACCTTCCCTGTCACCTGCCCGGCCCGGAGTTGGTGCCTGTCCTGAATGCGTGCCTGTCGCAAACCGGAATTTGTGCCTGTCCCGAAAAGGTCCCGAGAACGAAAAAGCGTGCCTGTCCTGGAAAAATCTGGAAAAAAGAGCGCCTCGGCAGGTCGGGCTGGTTCGCCACGGCAAGTACAGTCATACTTCGGAAAACCCGTTTCCGGACTCATGCCGCCATGCAATCAGGCAACCACACCGCCGCAGGATTTGGCCGCCTTATCTCCGTGCTGCTGGCCGCGGCGGCGCTGTCAGCCCTGCTGTCTACCGCCCGGGCCGGGGAGGACACGGTTGAGGCGCTCAGCCCCGACTGGGAACTGGTCAGCGACCACAAGGGCATACAGGTGTACATGCGCCACGGCGACCAGTCGCGGCTGAAGACTTTCCGGGGCGTCACCCGCATCACCCTGGAAGATGAATACGCCTTTGCGGCCCTGCTCAATGACTATGACTCCTTCCCCAGGTGGCTGCATTTCATCCACGGCGCCGAGGAGATCAGCCGCGACGGCCCCCTGCGGCGCAACATGCGCATGACTACCCGCCTGCCCTGGCCACTGAAGAACCGCGAGGCGGTGGTCCAGGCGGATGTGGAACAGACTCTCACCGAAGACGAAGACTCGGTAATGATCCACATGAGCAACCGCCCGGACTTGATCCCTCCGAACGACCGCTATGTCCGTTTCCCCGAGCTGAGGGGCGTTTTCGGGGCCCGCCGGCTGGGCGACAGCCAGCTCGAGGTCATTTACGAAATGGTGCTGGACCCGGGTGGCTACATACCGGCCTGGCTGGCCAATATCCTGTTGCGCGATGCGCCCTATTACACCCTGGCTCGTCTGCGGCGGATCATCGACGAACCGCAATACCAGGGGCACTACTACGACTATATCGACCTGCGCGGCCCGGGCCGGCCCCCGGATGCGCAACCGAACCCCTCTGCCTTTAAACCC
>SLJS01000001.1 GCA_007135015.1 Alcanivorax sp.
AAGCCGCGCAAGGCCGCCTGGGGCGGCCTCCCCCTCCATACCTCCCCCCTCGCGGGGGGAGGCTTCCAATCGCGAGCGCCGCGACAGTGAGCAAGGGCTTTTGCGACACCCTCCTGATGAGGGTGTCGTAAATTCCCCTCTCCCCGCCGTGGGAGAGGGTTGGGGAGAGGGGCAAGGCTACGGTAGCCCCACTGCTTGATGCTTTCCCGTAATTCGAGCCCCCTCTCCCTGTCCCTCTCCCACGGCGGGGAGAGGGGACCCTCCAGCAAGCCCGCGAATGCCCCGGATTCCGGCACGATGCCAGGTTCTTCGCGCCCCAGGGTGCGCTCCCACAAACCCTTTTTGCGACACCCTCTCCGGGGCGGCAAGTGACAAGACTGGCCGTGCACTCCGCGCAATTGTAGAAAACCATAACAATTTCAGCGGCCTGCGAGAAAAAGGCCGGGTTTCGGGCAAAGCGCACAGGGCCGATGATTGGCGGGTTACAGGGCCACTAAATTGACCTATAATTCCCTGTAAAACAAAGGGATGTGAAGACTTCTTATGCCAACACTGCAACTTCCGCGGCTACTTTACAGCGCCGAGGGCACCCGGGAGCTGGACCAGCGCGCCATTGCCGCGGGCATTCCCGGTGAGCGGCTCATGGATCGGGCCGGCAGCGGGGCCTTTGCCGTGCTGCGGCGGAACTGGCCCGAAGGCCGCCGGATTCTGGTGCTCTGTGGAGCGGGGAACAACGGTGGCGATGGCTGGGTGGTGGCCAGGCTGGCGCAGGAGGCGGGGCTGAAACCCGTGGTGCATGCGCTGGTGCCGGAGCAGCGGTTGCAGGGGGACGCGCGGACCATGGCCGAGCGCGCCCGGGTCGAGGGCGTGCCGGTGATCGAGGGGGAGCCGGAGGATCTTTCCGGATTCGATCTGGTGGTGGATGCATTGCTGGGCACCGGTATACGGGGCGCGCCGCGGGAGCCATTCGACCGGGTGATCCGGGCGGTGAACGACTCCGGCCTGCCGGTACTGGCGGTGGATATTCCCTCCGGGCTGGACGCGGACACGGGTGCGGCGGCGGGCGCGGTGATCGAGGCCAGCGCCACGGTCACCTTTATCGGCGTGAAACAGGGGCTGCTGACCGCCCGGGGGCCGGCCTGTTGCGGTCGGGTCTATTTCGACAGCCTGCGGGTGCCCGAGGAGGTCTTCCGCGCCGTGCCGGCCAGCTGCGAGCGGCCGGACCCGGACGAGGTGAACCAGCCGTCACGGCGCCGGGATGCCCACAAGGGCGATTTCGGTCATGTGCTGATCATCGGGGGCGACCACGGCTACGCGGGTGCGGCGGCCATGGCCGGCCAGGCGGCCGCCCGGTGCGGCGCCGGGCTGGTGTCCGTGGCCACGCGCAGTGAACACGGCGGTCCCCTGGTCGTGCGCCAGCCGGAACTGATGGCCACGGCAGTGGGGGCGCCCCGGGAACTGGACGCCTTGCTTGAGCGGGCCACGGTGCTGGCGGTGGGGCCCGGTCTGGGACAGCAGGAATGGGGCCGGGGACTTCTTGATCGGGCCCTGGAAAGCGGCCTGCCCATGGTCCTGGATGCGGACGCGCTGAATCTGCTTGCCGCGCGTTCGGCCCTGCCGGCCCTGGAGGGCTCGGTCCTGACGCCCCATCCCGGCGAAGCCGGCCGGCTGCTGGGTATGGAAACCGCGGAGATACAGCGGGACCGTTTCGCGGCCCTGGCGCTTCTGGTGGAGAACACCGGTGCTGCGGTGGTACTCAAGGGCGCGGGCACACTGGTGGGCGCTCCCGGCCTGGAGCGCCCGGCGCTGATTGATGCGGGCAATCCGGGAATGGCCACCGGCGGAATGGGCGATGTACTCACGGGAATCATTGCGGGTTTGCTGGCTCAGGGATTGTCCGCCCCCCGGGCGGCGGTCACCGGTTCGCTGTTACACGGGCTGGCCGCCGATTTCTGTGCCGCCGAGCACGGCGAACAGGGCATGCTCGCCACGGATCTTCTACCCTGGATGCGAACCCTGCTTAACGGGAAGCGTTGATGGAGCGATTTCTGGTGGACGAGGCAGCCACGGAGAATCTGGGCGCGGAACTGGCGGAGAGCCAGCGTGCCGGGCTGGTATGGCTCGAAGGGGATCTGGGCGCGGGCAAGACCACCCTGGTGCGTGGCTGGCTGCGCGCACTGGGGCACGCCGGGCCGGTGAAAAGCCCCACTTATACCATTGTGGAGCCGTATCACCTTGACGGTGTTTGCGTCTACCATTTTGATCTGTACCGGCTTTCCGACCCGGAGGAACTGGAATTGATCGGGGTGCGTGATTATCTGGTTCCGGACAATCTCTGTCTGGTGGAGTGGCCGCGCCGTGGCGAGGGGGTGCTGCCCGCGCCGGATCTGCGCGTGAGCCTGGAAAATGCCGGAACCGGCCGTCGGGTTCGGGTAGCCGTTACCGCCGAGGAGGACTCATGAGAGCGTTGCTGCGTCGACTGTCCGGCCTCTGGGCGTTTTTGCTGCTTGTCACGGCTGATGTGGCCATTGCCTCCCAGGTGGTCGATTCCGTGCGCATGCACCGGGCGCCGGATCACACGCGCCTGGTGTTCGATCTGAAGGGGCCGGTGGAGCATGAACTCAGCCGGCTCCGGGACCCCGACCGCATCGTGCTGGATGTCCGGGATATCGACCTGGCCTATGACCTGGCGCAACTGGATCTGGCCGCGACCCCGGTCAGCGGAATCCGCACCGGCAAGCACGAGGACAATCGTACCCGTGTCGTATTCGACCTGAAGGAAAAAGTGCGGCCGCGGACCAATATGCTGCAACCGGTGGAGCCTCACGGCTGGCGGCTGGTGCTGGATCTGATGGACAGCGAGCCCGAGCCGGTCAAGAGCATGGAGCAACTGGTGGAGGCGCAGGAGGGGCCGCAGCCGATGATCGTGGCCATCGACCCGGGCCACGGTGGCGAGGACCCGGGCGCCATCGGGCCCTCTGGCGTGTATGAGAAGGACGTGGTGCTACAGATCGCTCGCCGGCTGTACCGGATGATGGATGAGCGCCAGGGCATGCAACCGGTGATGCTCCGCGAGG
The DNA here is from genome assembly GCA_007135015.1 of Alcanivorax sp. Classification (GTDB taxonomy): domain Bacteria; phylum Pseudomonadota; class Gammaproteobacteria; order Pseudomonadales; family Alcanivoracaceae; genus SLJS01. The sequence continues at coordinate 3,078 of SLJS01000001.1, forward strand.
GGGATTACTATATTCCGCTGGCCGAGCGGCGCCAGATGGCCGCCGAGAAGCACGGGGCGGATGTGTTCATCTCCATTCACGCGGATGCCTTTACCGATCCGCGCGCCCGGGGGGCTTCGGTGTTCGCCCTGTCCAACCAGGGCGCAACCAGTGCCCGCGCCCGCTACCTGGCCCGAATTTCCAACGAGTCCGACCGGGTGGCCGGGGTCCATGAGAGCGAGCGCGGAAACGCCAATGGGCTCATGGACGTGCTGGCGGACATGACCATGAGTGGCTCCATGACGCACAGCATATTCCTCGGCGAGCAGGTGCTTGAGGAACTTGGTGGCATCACCAGGCTGCACGGCAACCGAAAGCGGGTGGAACAGGCGGGCTTTGCCGTGCTCCAGGAACCCAGCATGGTCTCGATCCTCGTGGAAAGCGGTTTTCTTTCCAATCGCCAGGAAGAACGCAAACTGACGGACCCGAACCATCAGGAGAAGGTCGCCCGGTCCATTCTCCGTGGCGTGGACCGTTACTTCCGGCATCATCCGGCCCCGGGCAGCTGGTATGCCGCGCAGCGCGCCCGCAATGGCCGTGAACACCGCGTTGCTTCCGGAGAAACGCTTTCGGCCATTGCACAGCGTTACAGCGTTTCCACGGGTGCGCTGCGCCGGGTCAACGATATCCAGGGCGATACCATTCGCGCGGGCCAGACCCTGCGGATCCCCGAGGGCGGCGCCGACTGACCCGGGCGGCCAGCGGCGCGGCCAAAGATGATAAGCTTCGGAGCGGTAGAAGGTAGCCGAGGCGCAGCAGACCCCCATGTCACGAATCCAGCAGCTTGATCCCCGTCTGGCCAACCAGATCGCCGCCGGTGAAGTGGTGGAGCGCCCCGCGTCGGTGCTCAAGGAGTTGCTGGAAAATGCCCTCGATGCCGAGGCCCGACAGATCCAGGTGGATGTGGAGCAGGGCGGTGTGCGGCTGGTGCGGGTACGTGACGACGGCAGCGGCATTTCCCGGGAAGACCTGTCGCTGGCCCTGTGCCGTCACGCCACCAGCAAGATTCGCAGTCAGGAGGACCTGGAGGCCATTGGCAGTCTCGGCTTCCGGGGCGAGGCCCTGGCGGCCATCGGTTCGGTCTCCCGGCTGACGTTAACCAGCAACGACGGCGGCGAAGGCGAGGGCTGGCAGGTGCGCGCGGAGGGGCGGGAGATGTCGCCAAGCCTCTCTCCGGCGGCACACCCACAGGGCTCCACCGTGGAAATGCGGGATCTCTTCTTCAACACGCCCGCGCGGCGCCGTTTCCTGCGCAAGGAACAGACCGAGTTTCGTCATCTCGAGGAGGTCTTCCGGCGCGTTGCGCTGAGTGAGCCGGCCACGGGCTTTCGCCTGAGCCACAATCGCAAGGTGGTCCACCAGCTGCCCCCGGTCGGCGAGCAGGCGGGGCGGGCTCAGCGGGTGGCCCGGCTGTGCGGCAGCGCCTTCATGGAGCAGTCCGTGGCCGTGGATGTGGAGTCCGCCGGTCTCCGGCTGCACGGGTGGATGGGGCTGCCCACGTTTTCCCGTGCCCAGGCGGACCTGCAGTACTTCTATGTCAACGGCCGGGTGATCCGGGACCGCACCGTCAGCCATGCGGTGCGCCAGGCCTACAGTGACGTGCTCTACCATGGCCGGCACCCGGCCTATGTACTCTTTCTGGAACTGGACCCGGCCATGGTGGATGTGAACGTGCATCCCACCAAGCACGAAGTGCGCTTTCGCGAGCAGCGCATGATCCATGATTTTCTTTACCGCACTCTCCATCGGACCATTGCGGAGTTGCGTCCCGGTCAGGCCCCGGCGGCTGCCGCCATGCCCGCTGCCGCCCCGGGCGCGGTCGAGGAGCCGGCTCCGGTGCAGTCGGGCATGGGGCTGGACACGCCCCGGCCTTCCCATGGCGGCGGCGACGGACTGCGCCAGGCCCGGGACTACAGCACACTGGTGGGCCCGGCTGCGACGGGGTGGCAGCCGCCACAGGCCGCCATCGGAGCGGACGAGGCGCAGGAGACACCGCCGCTGGGCTTTGCGATCGCGCAGCTCCATGGCGTCTATATCCTTGCCGAAAACGCATCCGGCCTGGTGCTGGTGGACATGCATGCCGCCCATGAGCGCATTACCTATGAGCGCCTGAAGGATTCCTGGGAAAGCGACCGGGTGCGCCCCCAGCCATTGCTGGTGCCCCTGTCGCTGGCGGTGAGCACGCGCGAGGCGGATCTGGCCGAGGCACGACCGGAGTTGTTCGAGCGGCTCGGTTTTTCCATCGAGCGGGCGGGGCCGGAAACCCTGGTGGTCCGGGAACTTCCGGCGCTGCTGCGCGAGGCGGACGTGGAGAAGCTGGTGCGTGATGTTCTGTCCGACCTGGTGGTTCACGGCCGCAGCGACCGTATCGAGCAGACCGTCAATGAGTTGTTGTCCACCATGGCCTGTCACGGCAGTGTGCGGGCCAACCGCCTGCTGGGGCGGGAGGAGATGAATGCACTGCTGCGGGACATGGAAGCGACCGAGCGCAGCGGCCAGTGCAACCACGGCCGACCCACCTGGACACAGCTTTCCATGGCGGAACTGGACCGGTTGTTCCTGCGGGGGAGATGAACGGGAGGGGCAAGGAACAAGGGGCAAGAGACAAGGGACAAAAGGATTCATGGCCCCGAAACATTGACAGGATATTGCCGAACGCCATCTTGATGACTTGCCCCTTGCCCCTTGCCCCTTGCCCCTTGCCCCTTGCCCCTTGCCCCTTGCCCCTTGCCCCTTGCCCCTTGTTCCTTGTTCCTTGTTCCTTGTTCCTTGTTCCTTGTCCCTTGTCCCTTGTTGTACCCTTCCCCCGACTCCCGCACCCGACAGACGCAATGGCCTACTCCACCAACGATCCGTCCCCTCCCGTCGCCTTTCTCATGGGCCCTACCGGCTCTGGCAAGACGGATCTGGCCGTGGAGTTGGTCGAGCGGCTGCCTCTGGAGATCATCAATGTGGATTCCGCCCTGGTCTATGACGGGCTGGATATCGGGGCGGCCAGGCCCGCACCGGAGGTGCTGGAGAAGGCGCCGCACAGGCTGATGGGCTTCCGGGATCCCGCGAAGCCGTACTCGGCGGCGGAGTTTCGTCGCGACGCCCTGCGCGAGATCGCCGATATACAGGCCGGCGGCCGGGTGCCGTTGCTTGTCGGGGGCACCATGCTCTATTTCAGCACCCTGGTGCGCGGGCTCGCGCCGCTGCCGGAGGCCGACCCGAAGGTGCGCGCAAGACTTGATGCCGAGGCCCGTGAGCTCGGCTGGCCGGCGCTGCACCGGCGGCTTGCCGAGGTGGACCCGGAAACCGCCGCCCGGCTCGGCCCCCGGGACCGTCAGCGTCTGCAGCGGGCCCTGGAGGTCCATGAGCTGACGGGAATCCCGCTTTCGCGGCATCACCGGGTGCATCGGAAAGATGCGAAATTGTTAGACAATTCCGGGGAGTCGCCCCCGGATTTTCCGTTTACCCTAGTGAGCATGGCGCTGGCTCCCGCGAGCCGGGCCGTGCTTCACGAGCGTATTGCCCTGCGTTTCCGGAAAATGCTGGAGCAGGGGCTGGTGGAGGAGGTGGAAGGGCTCCTCCGGCGCGGGGATCTGGACCCGGAACTGCCGGCACTGCGGGCGGTGGGGTATCGCCAGGTTCGCCAGCACCTGGAGGGGCAGTACGACCGCCGGGAAATGGAAGAGCGGGCCATTGCCGCCACCCGGCAGCTGGCAAAACGTCAGCTGACCTGGCTGCGAAAATGGCCGCAATTGCACTGGATCGACAGCGATGCGCCGGATCGTCTGGAGCAGGCGCAGGGGCTGCTTGAAAGCGCTGTTGAATGGGTGTTTAGTTGACACTGGCGAACGGCCAGGGAAACTTTTTTCCGAAACGGGTGACGAAACAGTGGGTTTGTGCCGACCCTGCCGGTCACCCCGGATTGCGCTGATTGCCCGAATGCCTGGGCACTACTTTTTACGGAAATCAAGGAGAAACAAGATGTCAAAGGGGCACTCGCTACAAGACCCTTTCCTGAATGCACTGCGAAAGGAACGGATACCGGTTTCAATCTTTCTGGTCAACGGAATCAAGCTTCAGGGGCAGGTGGAATCCTTTGACCAGTATGTCGTGCTGCTGCGCAATGCAGTCAATCAGATGGTCTACAAGCATGCCATATCCACGGTTGTGCCGGCACGCAACCCGCGCGCGGCCACATCCGGGCCCGGCCAGGGCTCGCCCATGGATGCGGGAGAGGACTATCCCGGCGCGCCCTGATGCGGCGCCGGCGGGCCGTTGCTTGCCCGTGGCACCGCCGGGGCGGGAGGGTTGATGGATCTCTTTGACCGTACGGAGCAGGTCCGTACCGGCGGAGGCGAGCGTGCCCTGCTGGTGCATATCGATCTGCCGGAGTCGGCCGGACGGGAAGACCTGGATGAGTTCCATCACCTGGTGACTTCCACCGGTGTAGAGCCGGTTGCGGAAATCACCGGTCGCCGGGACCGCCCGGACCCGGCCACGCTTGCCGGTTCGGGCAAGATTGGCGAGATCGCCGCGGCGGTGGAGGAGTACTGTGCCGACGTGGTGCTGTTCAATCACGCGCTGAGCCCGTCGCAGGAGCGCAATATCGAGCGCGCGGTGCGCTGTCGCGTGCTGGACCGCTCGGGGCTGATTCTCGATATCTTTGCCGGGCGCGCACGGACCCGCGAAGGGCGGTTGCAGGTGGAGCTGGCGCAGCTGCAGTTTCTGCAGACCCGGCTGGTGCGAGGCTGGACCCACCTGGAGCGTCAGCGCGGCGGCATCGGCCTCAGGGGCCCGGGTGAAACCCAGCTGGAAACCGACCGGCGGTTGCTGCGCGAGCGCATCCGCAATATCCGCGGCCGGCTCGAGCGGGTGCGCCGCCAGCGCGCCCAGGGCCGTCGGGCCCGGGAGCGCGCCGACATTCCCCTGATTTCGCTGGTCGGTTATACCAATGCCGGCAAATCCACCCTGTTCAATGCCATGACCCAGGGCGAGGTCTTCGTCGCGGACCAGTTGTTCGCCACCCTGGATCCCACGCTGCGGCAGGTGCGTATTCCTGGGCTGGGGCCTTCGATCCTGGCCGATACGGTGGGCTTTATCCGCCACCTGCCGCACCGCCTGGTCGACGCTTTCCGGGCGACGCTGGAGGAGACGGTGCGCGCGGGCCTGCTGCTTCATGTCACGGACGCGGCTTCCGGTGAGCGCGAGGGCAATATTGCTGCGGTGGAGTCGGTGCTGGAAGAAATCGGCGCCCATGAAGTGCCGGTGCTGCATGTGTTCAACAAGGTGGACCTGATCGGCGAGCCGCCGCGACTTGACCGGGATACCCGGGGCAGGCCCTGGCGGGTCTGGGTCTCCGCCACTACCGGTGAGGGAATGGATCTGCTTCATGAAGCCATTGCCGAGCGGGTCGCGGAGGGCTGGGTGGACCGCTGGGTCTGCCTGCC